>NZ_JEXG01000014.1:0-91550 GCF_000581275.1 Acinetobacter sp. 809848 | reverse complement strand
CCTGCAAAAAAAAAGACTTATAGCGACATCGCGGCACTTCTAAACTGCTGAGGTGTTTTTCCTAGATGTCGCTTAAACATTGCACTGAACGCGCTGGGGTTTGTATACCCCAGTGATTCTGAAATTTGAGCAATAGATTCACCATTCGCGATTTTACTTAACGCAAGTGCAATATGCATTTGTTGCAACCATGCCCGATATGACAGCCCAGTTTCCTTTTGGAACATACGCATTAGGGTTCTGGAACTGGCACCAATATCATCAGCCCAATCTGTTAAATCTTTTGAACTGTCAGGCGTATGTAATAACTCTTGGCAAATTTTTAAGAGTCTTTTGTCTTTCGGCCACGGAATCTGAATAGGCAATAAATTGGCCCGATGTATTTCTTCAAAAATCAAAATTTGTAAAGAACGGGAAAGCTCTTGAGAGGTTGCTGTATTTGGAGTTTCCTCACGTTCAATTTCATTTAAACGAATCAAAAGCTCATGCAACAGGTTGCTCACCCGAATAATAAAACAATGTTGTCCCATTAAAGCTGCTGCATTTACTTCAACCAATGCCGTATTTAACTTCACGTGACTCAGTGAAATCACGCTGTGCTCTACATGTGCTGGAATCCATAACGCGCACATGGGCGGCACAATCCACACATGATTAGGCGTAAAAACTTGAATGTTGCCAGTAGAGGCATATAAAAACTGCGCACGTGTATGCGTATGTGTAGGCGTGATTTCTCGGTAAGAATGCTCAGAAGATAGCCCAATCACAAGTTCAGACAAATCAGACTGAATAAGAGAATCGGACATAAACTATCCTAAAAATTGTCACTTATACGATGATTATTGGAAGATAACTTTATAAGCGACAATTTACAATAAGCATCTCATTTAAAAATATTGGAGTTTTTCAGGTATGACGTCTTCAATACAATTGAAAGATGGTATTGCCAATACCGTTGCAAATGATCAGCCTCAAGGAATGATTATTAAAATTGTAGGCGCAGTGGCAGTCGCACATTTACTGAATGATTTAATTCAGGCGGTGCTACCAGCCATCTATCCAATGCTAAAAGCAAACTTTTCGCTGAGTTTTGCGGAGGTTGGCCTAATCTCGTTTGTATACCAGATTACAGGTTCACTGCTACAGCCTTGGATTGGACTTTATACCGATAAACATCCAAAACCATATCTTCTACCACTCGGAATGGTTGTCACATTCTGCGGCATTATCTTGTTAGCATTTTCACCAAGTTTTGCTGTGTTGTTATGTGCATCTGCGCTTATTGGAGTGGGGTCTGCAACATTTCATCCAGAAGCTTCACGTGTGGCACGAATGGCATCGGGCGGGCGCTTCGGTACAGCTCAGTCGACTTTTCAGGTGGGCGGAAACACCGGGACAGCCATTGGTCCATTGTTGGCAGCTTTACTGATTGTCCCGTTTGGACAGCATGCAGTTGCGGGTTTGGTGATATTTGCACTTTTGGCGATTTGGGTTTTATTTGGTGTAAGCCGTTGGACTGTGAGTCATGCTAAAAGTCAGGTGGTTGCACGTGCTACCCAAGCACATACTAAATTGCATGGCCGTAAGCTAATTATTGCTTTGAGCACAATTAGTGTGTTGATGTTTGCCAAATTTACCTACATTGCTAGCATTAGTAATTACTTTACCTTTTACTTAATTCAAAAGTTCCATATCAGTATTCAAACAGCTCAGTTGCATTTGTTTGCCTTTTTGGCAGCCGTTGCTTTAGGTACATTTGCAGGCGGCCCAATTGGTGACAAAATTGGCCGTAAAGCAGTGATTTGGGTTTCATTTATTGGTATGGCACCGTTTGCATTAATGATGCCGTATGCAAACTTATTTTGGACAACAGTTTTCTCAATTATTGCAGGTTTAGTGTTGTCGTCTGCTTTTGCTGCAATGGTGGTTTACGCACAAGAAGCCGTTCCGGGCCGTGTGGGTATGATTGCAGGTCTAATGTTTGGTCTTATGTTTGGGGTCAGTGGTATTGCCGCAGCTGGGTTAGGGCATTTAGCGGATATTAACGGCATTGAATGGGTATTTGGTTTATGTTCATTGTTGCCATTACTTGGTTTTGCAACTGCATTTTTACCCAACACAAAAGTAAAATAAATGAAAAGACTCTCAGCCATATTTAGCTGAGAGTCTTTTTAATATGAACATAGCCTCATTGTAAAGATTATTTTTGAACACCAAACTTAAATACGGTGACACTGTTATAAGTTTGATTTGGGTTTAAACGTGTAGAAGGGAAAGCTGATTGATTCGGGCTATCTGGAAAATGCTGTGTTTCTAATGCTAGCGCATCTGCTTGTCGATAGAGTACGCCATTTGCACCAGTAACATTTCCGAGTAAATGATTGGCTGTATACATTTGAACGCTTGGTTCAGTGGTTAAAACCTGCATGGTTCGTTTAGATTTTGGGTCAACCACAATAGCTGCAAGATTGAGTTTCCCTTGAGACTTTTGATTAATTACCCAAGTTTGGTCATAGCCATATCCATAGGCCAATTGCTGATTATTTGCTCGGATATCTTTTACGATTGCTTTAGGCGTTCGAAAATCAAAAGGTGTACCTGCAACTGAAGCAATTTCACCTGTGGGTAAGGAGTTTTGGTCGGTTACCAATATACGGTCTGCATTGAGTTGTACCACATGATCTAGTACGCCATAAGGATTATTCCCAGCGCCTGATAAGTTGAAATAACTGTGGTTGGTGAGATTGACGACTGTTGGTTGATCAGTTTTGGCTTTATATTCAATCTGGAATTCATTTTGATCTGAAAGACTGTAGATCACTTCCACATCTAACTTTCCGGGAAAACCTTGATCACCATTTGGACTGGTCAACTTAAGAGAAGCTTTAACGGTTTCACCTTTAGAAACGAGAGGCTTAACTTGCCAAACACGTTTATCAAAACCGGGATTCCCGCTATGTAATGAATTTGGCCCATTATTTTTTTCAAGGTTATACGTTTTTCCATCTAAGCTAAATTTAGCATTACCAATCCGGTTCGCATAACGACCAATTAATCCGCCAAAATGAATGCCTTCCTTGGTATCAGTGACTTCATAGCCTTTTAGATCATCGAAGCCCAAAACAATATTATTTTGTTTGCCTTGGGCATCGGGAGTCAAAATCTGTGTAATTACACCACCGAAGCTAATAAAAGAAACTGAGACTCCTTTGTTATTGCTCATGGTGTATAAATCAACTTTTTGACCATCTTGAGTTGTACCATATGGTTTTGCATTTAATGTTGCTGCATTGGTAAGTTGTGCAAAGCTATAAATCGTAACACCTAAAATTGCTAATTTTTTCATGTTTATACTCTATTTTTTAATAGTAAGACTGGATGAATATAAGATTGATTTTTCATCTTTTTAAAGAGGTTTTTATTATATGTAGTGTTAATAATAATCGATTAGTTAATGTTAAATATTGGAAAAATTGGTTCAATTTACGCTTATAAAGAAATTAATCTTATGAGCAAAATTCAACGGTAAGTTATTTTTATGACTCATCCCGACTCGGTTTTAAAATTTTCACTTGGTCTAAATAGTTTCTCGTTTGATGTAGACAGCCAACACATTCACCTTGAGCAGGGCTTAGGTTTTGTTAATTCAAAAAGTATCAGCGATGGTGTTATTGATGAGCTTGCTATCGAAAAGATGATTTATTTTATTGAAGAAATCATCGAGTCTCAGCCACTCAGAAATCTGAATATAAGTGGGGTAGCTGTTACATCTGGTGCTGCTATGACACACCTCAGTCAGTTATTTTTTAGTGCTAAAAAGCAAATCAGCCGTATCGAGCTTGAGCATGGATTTAATGATTTTATTGAACGTTTGAGCTACTACACAAACCAAGTAGCTCCAGATCAGGTTTATGTTTTTACCTACTTTGTATTTATTCGAGAGATGATGCATCACTTACGAGTTGAGCAAATTCAGATCATTTAAGAAATGATTTCTCAGCCTGCCAATTCATCATGAATCCAGTTTAAAAATAGCTCAATTTTAGGAATAAATTGGTGGGTTCGTGGATATACCAAGTGATGAGCAGAGATTGGAATCGATAGCTCATCTGCAAAAACTCTAACTAATTTCCCAGATTCTAAATAATTTTGGGTAAGCAAATTACTTTCTAAAACAAAACCTAGCCCGTGTGTGGCCGCCTCAAGTGACATATAAGAGCGGTCAAAACTCAAAGTGTAGGGAAACTCAGGAATAGTTAGACCCTGATGGGCAAACCATTGTGGCCAAGTGACTAAGGTCGATCGCGATAAAATCAGTTCTTTCTTTAATAAATCTTGAGGTTTATTTACTGGACTACGTTCAAGTAGTTTGGGGGAAGCAAGCACTTCAAGCTTTTCATTACGAATCGTTCTGATTTCTACCCCTGTCCAGTTGGGCAAACCATGACGAATATCAATGTCGATCTTGTCGCGAGTAAAGTGCAAATTTTCATAGGAACATGACAAGTTGACCTGAATCATGGGGAACTTTTCTTTAAATGACTCGAGGCGAGGGAGCAACCAAAGCAAACCAAAACTTGGGGATGAATGAATATATAAACTGTCTTTAGGGCTTTTATCGGCAGCTTTTTCCGTGGCTAACATCAGGTTATGCAAAATGGTGGTGACATCTTGAAAATAGCGTTCACCAGAAGGGGTAAGTGTCACACCACGTGCACCACGAATAAATAAACTCTGCCCAATCATTTCTTCAAGCTTAGCAATTTGATGACTCACTGCTGAAGGCGTGAGATTCAAATGCTCGGCTGCCTTCGCAACATTGCCGAAACGGGCGGTTTGTTCAAAAGCCTGTAAGGTTTTAATTGAGGGCATGTGGTTGAAATTGTTTTCACTACTATCCATGAAATGATCCATTTTTATCCCTAAAACTTATTTGAAAATAGCATAGGCATGAATTTTTTTCATGTCTTGTTGAATTCGAGATGATTGCTGGGCTTTGTGAAAAAAGAGATTCTAAGTCAGAACTCAGGAAATAAAGCGTAAAAGAGGATTGAATATGTTACTACAAGGAAAAGTGGCATTAATTACCGGTGCAGCATCAGAACGTGGAATTGGGCGAGCAACCGCAGAAATCTTTGCACAACAGGGTGCCAAAGTCATTATTGTTGATTTAGATCTTGCTCAAAGCCAAAACGCTGCAAAAGCGCTTGGTGAAGGACATTTAGGCCTTGCTGCAAACGTTGCGAACGAAGAACAGGTCAAAGTAGCTGTTGAACAAGCACTACAGCACTATGGCAAGATTGATATTTTAATTAACAATGCTGGTATTACTCAGCCAGTTAAAACCCTTGATATTCAACGTAATGACTATGACCGTATTTTAGATGTCAGCCTCCGCGGAACATTGATTATGTCGCAAGCGGTTATTCCATCTATGAAGGCAAATGGTGGTGGAAGCATTGTATGCCTATCCTCAGTTTCAGCGCAGCGCGGCGGTGGTATTTTTGGCGGGCCACACTATAGTGCTGCCAAAGCAGGTGTATTAGGTCTGGCAAAAGCGATGGCACGTGAGTTTGGTGGTGACCAGATCCGTGTAAACTCTCTTACTCCCGGTCTAATCCAGACTGATATTACTGGCGGTTTAATGAATGATGACCGTCGTCACGACATTTTGGCAGGTATTCCACTTGGCCGCTTAGGTAAAGCGCAAGATGTTGCAAATGCAGCATTATTTTTGGCAAGTGATCTGTCAGCTTACTTAACTGGTGTCACACTCGATGTAAATGGTGGCATGCTGATTCATTAACGCTTGTCATTTAAAAACTAAAAATAGAATGATGGTCACAAGAGGATACTGTGGCCAAATGTAAAGGGATTCGCATGATGGATACAGTATTTTCATCTGAAGTAGATACAACGATTCGTAAATCGGCGTATCGAAAAATTGCATTTCGGCTCATGCCATTTTTAATGCTTTGTTATTTTTGTGCCTATTTAGATCGAGTAAATGTGGGTTTTGCCAAACTCCAAATGATGAGCGATTTACAGTTTAGTGAAGCTGTATATGGTCTAGGCGCAGGGATTTTCTTTATTGGTTATTTCCTCTGTGAAGTACCAAGTAACATTGTGCTTCACAAAGTAGGTGCACGGCGTTGGATTGCCCGAATCATGATTACATGGGGCATTTTGTCAGGCTGTTTTGCCTTTGTTCAAACCGAATGGCAATTTTACACCTTACGTTTTTTGCTTGGTGTTGCTGAAGCTGGACTAGCTCCGGGCTTGTTGCTTTATCTCACTTACTGGTTCCCATCTTACCGCCGTGCGCGCATGACCGTACTTTGGTTTATCGCGATTCCAATTTCGGGAATGATTGGTGGGCCACTTTCAGGCTTAATCATGGACCGAATGAGCGGTGTACATGGTTGGTTTGGATGGCAGTGGATGTTTGTAATTGAAGCCATTCCTACTGTACTTGTTGGCCTGCTAGTACTAGCTGTTTTAAAAGATTCAGTTCAAGACGCCAACTGGTTAACCCAAGACGAAAAGAACTTGGTGAAGCAAGAGCTTGCTCAGGATAACCAGCACAAAGAAGGTCATGCTAGCGTTAAAGAGTTCATCGCGGATAAACGGTTATGGCTACTGGCAGGTATTTACTTTTGTGTCGTGATGGGGCAATACGCCATTACATTTTGGCTACCAACTCTCATTCGTAACTCAGGCATTAGTGATAACTGGCATATCGGTTTACTCACAAGCCTGCCTTATATGTGTGCCATTGTGGTCATGATTTTGGCAGGACGTAGCGGGGACCATTTCCAAGAACGCCGCTGGCACTTAATTATTCCGATGTGTGCAGGCGCTATAGCACTCACATTTGCGACTTTATTCGCTTCAAATCTAACACTCTCTTTAATTTGCCTTTGCATCGCAGCCTCAGGTGTGCTGACGGCATCCTCTTTATTCTGGATGTTACCGACCAACTTTTTGGGTGGTGTTTCCGCAGCGGCAGGTATTGCAGCAGTGAATAGCTTCGCCAATCTTGCAGGATTTTGCTCACCTTATTTAATCGGTTGGGTCACTACCAACACAGGTTCAAATGCAATCGGTATGTTCTTAATCACAGCAGTATTAATTTTCGGTGCCAGTTTGGTTCTGCGTGTTCCAGCAAAACTGGTCAATCGTTAATAAGGAATAGTAAATGACAATGTTAAATGTTGATAAAGCAGGCCAAATTGCCGAGTTGCAACAACGTGCCTACCACATTCGCCAACATGCTTTACGTATGGGGCAAGTACAAGGCCAAGGCTATGTTGGACAAGCCTTAGGTGCAGCAGATTTGCTAGCAGTATCTTATTTCCATGCGATGAAATATCAGCCAGAAAACCCCGAATGGGAAGGCCGTGACCGTTTTTATCTTTCTATTGGGCATTATGCAATTGCACTTTATGCAGCCTTAATTGAAGCAAAAATTATCCCGCTTGAAGAACTTGAAACCTACGGAGCCGATGACAGTCGGTTACCAATGTCGGGTATGGCTTCCTATACACCCGGTATGGAAATTACAGGTGGTTCATTGGGTCACGGTCTTGGAATTGCAGTCGGCGCATGTTTAGGGCTAAAACAGAAAAAATCAGATGCTTTTGTCTATAACTTACTGTCCGATGGAGAGCTAAATGAAGGTTCAACGTGGGAAGCCGTAATGTCTGCTTCTCATTGGAAACTAGATAACTTGATTGCCATCATTGATGTGAATAATCAGCAGGCAGATGGACATTCCAGCGAAATTTTAGCGTTTGAGCCAATTGTTGATCGTTGGCAGTCATTTGGTTGGTACACCCAACGTGTAGATGGCAACAACATGGAAGCTTTGCTTGAAGCATTTGATCAAGCGCGAAACCATGAAGGAGCATGCCCACGCGTCATTATTTGTGACACCAAAATGGGTAAAGGCGTGTCGTTCTTGGAAAGCCGCGAAAAAACACACTTTATTCGTGTTGATGAACATGAATGGGACGATGCTTTAAATATTTTGACCCACTACGGAAAGTAAGGAATACACCATGAGCCAGTTAGCCAATCCTCCTAAGAAAAAACTAACCACTTCGGCAATGATTGCTTCTATTGCTGCCGAGGGCCAACCGACTAAACCAGCTCCATTTGGGCATGCACTGAATGCCTTGGCAAAAGAGCGTGACGATATCGTAGGTTTATCAGCAGATTTATCAAAATATACAGACCTACATATTTTTGCCAAAGAAAACCCCGACAAGTTTTTCCAAATGGGCATGGCAGAACAACTTTTGATGAGCGCAGCAGCAGGACTTGCTCGTGAAGGATTTGTTCCTTTTGCGACGACCTATGCTGTGTTTGCATCACGCCGTGCCTACGATTTTATTTGTATGGCAATTGCGGAAGATAACCTGAATGTCAAAATTGTAGCAGCTCTTCCGGGATTAACCACAGGCTACGGCCCAAGTCATCAGGCAACGGATGATATTGCAATTTTCCGTGCTATGCCGAACTTGATGATTATCGATCCATGTGATGCCTTAGAAATAGAACAGGCAATTCCTCAGATTGCCGCTCATAATGGTCCGGTATATATGCGTTTATTGCGTGGTCAGGTTCCATTAGTGCTCGATAAATACAACTACCAGTTTAAATTGGGTAAGGCACAGGTGATTAAACCCGGTAAAGACTTACTCATTATTTCGACTGGTTTATTGACCATGCGTGCGCTTGAGGCAGCCGAAGAGCTTGAAAAAGAGGGCATTGAGGTTTCAGTGCTACATGTGCCTATCATTAAGCCTTTAGATGAACAAACTATTTTAGATGAAGTCACAAAAGGTGGCCGACCTGTTTTAACTGCCGAAAATCATTCAGTGGTTGGTGGTTTAGGGGAGGCTGTTGGCTCACTACTTTTAAAAAATGGGCAACATCCTCGTTTTGACATGATTGGTTTGCCAGATGCATTTTTAGATGCAGGGGCATTACCCACTTTGCATGATCGCTATGGTATTTCAACAGAAGCAGTTAAAGAGAAGGTTAAGTCACATTTGAAGTAAAAGTAATGTGTACTTGGTATAAATAGTATCGAAAAGAAATCTCTTAATCTTAAAGATTGGGGGATCTTTTTATTTACGGATTGTTTAATCTAAAATTGCTAGATTAAATGATTTTATTGAGCATTTAAGCTATTACACAAGCCAAGTGTCTCCAGATCAGCTTTATGTTTTACCTACTTTGTGTTTATTCGAGAGATGATGCATCACTTAAGAGTTGAGGAAATTCATGTAATGTGAGCATATAAAAGCTTATATGATATACAACTAGGCTTTTATAATTTTCCCTCATACATTTTTTTTGCCTCAATAGCTTTATCCAATTTTCTATGTATTAAGGAAATAGTAGATAAAATATCTAGAGCATCTTGTTCATCAATAGTCCAAGTAATTTTAGGAGCATGGGCTGTTGTGTTTCTAAATGTACCAAAAATTCCTTTTAATAAGTTCATAAAACCTTTTTGTTCACTTTCTTCGCTTTCTGTCATTAAATTGTTTAATGCCAGATGAGGAATTTTTCCTTTGAATGAGAAAGCTTGATCTATTAACTCAGATCCATCTGTAGTGAGAGACGTTTTATTACGAATTTTTTCAGCGATACTTTTAGTTGCTTCAAATACAGCATGAAAATAATTATCAACTAACAGCTCTGCTTTGCAGAAAAGTAGAACGTCATTATGAATCTTCCTATCAATTAGTACTTTTCTTAAATTTATAGCGCGTTCTTCTGCTTCAGTAAGTGTTTTGATGGCTGTGATGCGTTTTATAATTCCAGTTTCTTCTAATTCCAATCCTTCAAATGAAAGCACAATATTTAATTTGTTTCGTATTTCATTAAACCATGTTGCATTATCAAAGTGCCTTGATGGTCTCATGACATGTTGAATAAAAAAGATTAAATTATTGGCGCACTTATCTTCATTCTGTTTGAGATTCAAAGCATCATATAACTTCTTCCATTTTGTTGAATTTATTTTTGGATCAGAAATATTACACTCACTTAGGTATTTAGAGATTTCCGTACCTGTTAGGCCATTCATTGTATCGCCTAATATTTTGCAAATAGATTCCAAAGTGGCAGGATCAATTTTTTTGAGAATAGCCATTTAATAATTTTCGAAAATATATAATTGATAAATTACATATTTTTCATTTGAAGATCAATTTAATCCTTCTGCTAATTTTTCTCCTTTTGATAAGGAGAATAAAGCGCATTTAAGCAAAAGAATCTCATTTGGGCTGGTTTATTGACTATGGAGGTGCTTAAGGGGACTGATGTGTTAGAAAGGGAGGAAATTAAGTTTAAGTGATGTATGTCCTATTTCTAAGAAATTGTAAACATCCTCGTTTTGACATGATAGATTTGCCAGATGCATTTTAGATGCAGGGCCTTATCTACTCTACATGATCGATATGGTATTTCAACTGAAGCAGTTATAGAGAAGATTAAGTCACATTTGAAATAAAAGTAATATGTATTTGATATAAATAGTATCGAAAAAAACTCTTTGAAATCCCTGAATGTTAAAGGTGGGGAATTTTATTAATTAATGCAGTAATCTAGGCTGTCTATATGGATTTTTCTAAATATATTGTTCAACAGGAAGTTACTTTTTTGAATAATATGGGCTTTAAATAGTCATATAAAAGATTTACAATTTTATAAATTTAAAATTTTTTGTGAAAAATGTATTGGGATAATTATAGTGATGTTAACTTCTTAGTCGGAGTTAATGGAAGTGGGAAAAGTCGCTTATTAAATACTATAGGTCAAAATCACTTAAAGCGAAATGATCATGTTATAGCGATTTCAAATACTGTTTTTGATAAGTTTAGTACTAGAGGATATGAAAAATTAAGTGCAAGAGATGGGAAGGTTTTTTTAAAAAATATAATTATTGATTCATTTTTGAATGAAAATGATAGTATTTATAATATCCTGGAATACTTAAAATATGAGAGATTTGTTGCTGTATTAATATCATTTTACTCTGATTTTGATGGTGATTTTCTTAGCTATTTCATAAGAAAAATAGATAAATATAATAAATTTGATATTCCAATTGATAAGGATTTTATTGATTATGAGTTAATTGAGCTTGAGAAGTTTTGTAATCAATTAGAAAAATTATTACGTCCTTATAGTAATTATGAATATATTTTTGACTTTGGATATTGGATGGGGAAAGAAAACACTGTAAATTTATCAATCTTCAAAAAATTCTATGAGCTATTTAGTAATAAAAGAATTTTTAAAATAGACTTTCTTTTATCTAAAGATGGAAAGAGATTTAAGTTGGATGGAGCAAGTTCTGGAGAATCCCATTTTTTAGCACAGATGTTATTCTTGAGTGAGAAAATTTTAAAAAATAAAAAAAATATAATTTTAATAGATGAGCCTGAAATAAGTTTACATCCAAAATGGCAGAGAGAGTATGTGTTAAAACTGTACGATTACTTTTATATGTATGATTTAAATTTTTTTATAGCAACTCACTCTCCATTAATGATTTCAAAACTTCAGGTAAATCGAAAGGATTTTTACAGTGATTATATAGGGAATATAAACTATAAAATATTTAAAGTAATTGATGGGAATTTTGAAAGAATTCAAGAGGATGATGATTATAGTATTGAATCTTTATATTGGGAAATTTTTGGTTTATTAACACCAGATAATTCATTTTTGTCGAGGTATTGTGTTGCTTTATTAGATAATTATGACTTAAAGAAAATTTCTTTTTATGAGATAAAAGAAGAGTTTAAAAAGTTAAAAGAAGCATGTGACTTAGATTTACAAAAACAAGTTTTAATGGATATAGAAAATAGGTTTATAAACAACAATGAACATTAATTTATTAAATTACACTTGTCCCTATCCTAAGAAGTCAAGTAGGGGGAAAGGTAGAAATATTAATTGTAAATGTGGAAATGAGCCTTGGTCGTGTAAAGAATTCTTTTATGTAAAGAAGCAAATTAAGGTTAAGTTAAAAAAAGAATTTGATAACACATGTGCATTTTGCCAAAGGGCTCTTGCCGAAGATGAAGATATTATTATTGATATTGAACATGTATTGCCCAAACATAAATATGTAAATTACAGTTTTGATATAAGAAATTTAGTTATTTCTTGTCGGAGATGTAATACAGGAGCACAAAAAGGTACACGAACAGATTTTATCAATTATCTAATTCAGAATGATCAATATAACGCTTCAATAGATTTTTCTTTAGATAACTATAAATTCATACATCCAAAGTATGAAAATACTAGAGATTTTTATGAATTGGAATGTTTACAAGCAGGGCGTGCAGTATTTATGCGTTATACAATAAATAAAGAACATCCTAAACTTGAATATACATTTGATTTTTTTAATCTAAAAAAGTTAGAGCGTGGTTCTTTAGAAGATTGCGCAAGGATAATGAAAAAATTAAATAGTAAATTTTTAAAATATTTACCTGAGAAAATATAAAAATCCCCTCACTTGAGGGGATTTTTTATAGCTTAATTTTAAGCAATCGAATCATCTAAATTTGATGCTAACCAACGCTTCGCTTCATCCAGTGTCCAACCTTTACGTTTTGCATAATCTTCAAGTTGGTCTTGAGATATTTTACCTACGTTAAAGTATTCACTCTGAGGATGAGAATAATAGAAACCACTTACTGAAGATGGCGGCATCATTGCAAAGTGTTCAGTCAGTTTAGTACCGATTTTGTCGGTAGAACCTAACCAGTCGAACAATACCGCTTTTTCAGAGTGCTCTGGGCAAGCAGGGTAACCCGGTGCAGGGCGAATACCGACATATTTCTCTTTAATCAGTTCTTCATTGCTAAGCTGTTCATCAGCTTTATAGCCCCAGAACTCTTTACGAATGCGTTCATGTAAGTGTTCTGCAAAGGCCTCAGCAAAACGGTCAGCCAGTGATTGAACTAAAATTGCAGAGTAGTCATCACCTTTGGCTTTGTACTCATTTGCCAGTTCTTCTGCACCAAAAATCGATACAGTGAATCCGCCTAGGTAGTCCTGTTGTTCACGGTCATTACGAATGTAATCTGCCAAAGACAAGTTCGGTTTACCTGTCACTTTGTCAGATTGTTGACGTAAGTGCTCAAAAGTATGCGTAATATTTTGACCTGCTTCATCAAATACACTTACTGTGTCGGCGTCAGTGCGCTGTGCAGGGAACATACCGAATACGGCACGAGCATCAAAACGGTTGTTGTCGATAATATCTTTCAACATCGCTTGAGCTTGGTTATACAAATCTGTTGCAGCTTCGCCGACCACTTCATCTTCTAAAATTTTCGGGAATTTACCTGCCAAGCTCCAAGAAATGAAGAATGGTGTCCAGTCAAAATACTCTACAATGGTTGCAAGAGGGTAGTTGGTGAGGACTTGTGTACCTAAAAGATTTGGTTTTGGTGGTACATAGCTTTCGTCAATTTTAAAGCCATTCTCAACCGACTCTTTATAAGTCAATTTGGCAGCTTTTGGCTGTTTGTTGGCTAAGCGTTCACGGATTTTGGCATATTCAGCACGGTGCTCTGCAATAAAGTTTCCACGCATTTCTTTCGAAAGCAGGGTCGTTGCAACACCCACAGCACGTGAAGCATCCGCAACATAAATCACAGCATCGTTTTGGTACTGAGGATCAATTTTTACTGCTGTGTGTGCTTTTGATGTAGTCGCACCACCAATTAACAAAGGAATATTAAAGCCTTTGCGCTGCATTTCTTTGGCAACAAACACCATCTCATCTAAAGATGGAGTAATCAGACCTGACAAACCGATGATGTCACATTTTTCATCAATTGCAGTTTGCAAGATTTTCTCGCAAGGAACCATTACGCCAAGGTCAACAATGTCATAACCATTACAGCCAAGTACAACACCTACAATATTTTTACCAATATCGTGTACGTCACCTTTAACAGTTGCCATCAGGACTTTACCTTTAGATTGGCTACCTGTTTTTTCAGCTTCAATGTACGGGTTAAGCCAAGCCACAGCTTGCTTCATAACACGTGCAGATTTCACAACTTGTGGTAAAAACATTTTGCCCGAACCGAACAAGTCACCAACCACGTTCATACCGTCCATCAAAGCGCCTTCGATTACATCTAAAGGACGTTTGGCTTTGAGGCGAGCTTCTTCTGTATCTTGATCAATGTAAGTGGTAATACCTTTAACTAGTGCATATTCAAGACGTTTTTCTACAGATTCATTACGCCATTCAAGGTTCTCGGCTTCTTTGGCAGCTCCGCCTTGTCCACGGTATTTTTCAGCTACTTCAAGCAGTCTCTCAGTCGCAGCTTGACCAGATTCACCTTGGTTTTGGTTTAAGATGACATCTTCAACTGCTTCTTTTAGCTCGGCTGGAATATCATCATAAATTGCCATTTGGCCGGCATTCACAATACCCATGGTCATGCCTTGCTTGATGGCATGGTACAAGAACACAGAGTGAATGGCTTCACGAACAGGCTCGTTACCGCGGAACGAGAATGAAACGTTTGATACACCACCAGAAATCATGGCGTGCGGTAAGTTTTGTTTAATCCAACCTGTGGCCTCAATGAAATCGACCCCATAGTTATTGTGTTCTTCAATACCTGTTGCTACTGCAAATACGTTCGGGTCAAAAATAATATCTTCAGCAGGGAAGCCAATATCATTAACCAAAATGTCATATGAGCGTTTACAGATTTCACGCTTACGTGCAGCAGTGTCGGCCTGACCTGTTTCGTCAAATGCCATGACAATAATCGCAGCACCATATTGACGGCACAGGCGAGCTTTTTCTACAAACTCTTCATAACCTTCTTTTAAAGAAATCGAGTTAACAACGGGTTTACCTTGTACGCATTTTAAGCCAGCTTCAATGATTTCCCATTTTGATGAGTCAATCATGATTGGCACACGTGAAATATCTGGCTCAGAAGCTACAAGGTTTAAGAAATGCACCATCGCATTTTGCGAATCGAGCATCCCTTCATCCATGTTAATGTCGATAATCTGTGCGCCAGCTTCCACTTGTTGCTGTGCAACTTCTAAAGCTTCAGCAAAGTTTTCTTCACGGATTAAGCGTAAGAATTTTTTCGAACCTGTAACGTTAGTACGTTCACCCACGTTAACGAACAATGAGTCATCATAAATATTAAATGGTTCTAAACCACTCAAACGACAAGCAGGTACAGTTTCAGGAACTTGACGAGGGGCTATATCTTTTACCGCATTGGCAATCGCGCGGATATGGTCTGGTGTTGTACCACAGCAACCACCAGTAATATTAATTAAGCCACTTTCTGCAAATTCTTTTAAGAATGCTGCAGTTTGCTCTGGCGTTTCGTCATATTCACCAAATGCGTTTGGTAAGCCTGCATTTGGGTGCGCTGAAACAAACGTATCTGCTACATCGGAAATGGTTTTTACGTGAGGACGCATGGCATCTGCACCAAGCGCACAGTTAAAGCCAATCGATAGCAAGTCACCATGACGTACAGAGTTCCAGAACGCTTCGGCAGTTTGACCTGTTAAGGTACGACCCGATGCATCGGTAATGGTCCCTGAAATCATGATTGGTAATTCACGACCAACTTGTTTAAAGACTTCTTTAACCGCAAAAATTGCAGCTTTGCAGTTTAATGTGTCAAATACGGTTTCAATCAAAAGGATATCTGCACCGCCTTCAATCAGCGCATGAGTCGCTTCAATATAGTTTTCTTTTAACTCATCAAAAGTAATGTTACGAAAGGCAGGGTCATTTACATTCGGTGAAATTGAACAAGTACGCGATGTTGGCCCAAGGACACCTGCGACAAAACGCGGTTTATCTGGAGTCGAATACTTCTCACAAGCTGCTTTAGCTAAACGTGCTGCTTCACGGTTAATCTCTGGAACAAGATCTTCCATATGATAGTCAGACATTGAAACACGCGTGCCGTTAAAGCTATTAGTTTCAATAATGTCTGCACCAGCATCAAGATAAGCTTCATGAATACCTTGAATGATTTGAGGCTGGGTCAGAACCAAAAGGTCATTGTTACCTTTTAAGTCATGTGCCCAATCGGCAAAACGCTCACCACGGTAGTCGGCTTCTTCCAATTTATGGCGCTGGATCATAGTTCCCATTGCACCATCAATAATCAGAATGCGTTTAGCAAGAAGCGCTTTTAGGGTGGCAAGCGTAGACATAGAAAACCCCGATCTTTTATATGAATTTAAAAATGCGGCGCTATTGTAACAGAATAGTTGCGCAATTGATGACCTATAACGACCCACCATTCACCGTAAATTAGTCGTAAAAAAAGTGTTTTCGAACAACAAGAGGGTGTTTTTTCATCAAATATTCATAAAATGATCATGATATTGAAATATTTCATCTCCAATATTCGGTTTTATGACAGTTGTAGTGTTTAAAAAGTAGACGTTTAGGTAATTTTTTAGATATTTTTGCTTCAAAAATAGTCATAAAATAGATGGGTGGGGATTTATGTAAATTATTGTATTTAAATAAAAAAATAAAAATCATAGAGGAAAGGTGCATCAAATGAGGTCAAAATGTGAAAAATTGACTTCATCAGGCGCCGCTTTGTCATATAATTGTCATAATTTAATTTAAGAATACAGAGGATTTTTTTATCCTCTTACCGTCTGCATGAATTCTAATCTACCCCCTGTTTCGGATTCAAAACTTGCGGCAAACCTGCAAGTCAAATCGACGAATGTACATGTCCCGACACCTAAATTTTTTATGCCGGTGTTTCTGACGATTATTGTTGCAACACTTATTTATATTGGATTTCAGGTGAGTGCTGATTTAGCACATGTACCACCTTTGAGTCTTTATTCAGTTATTCTTTTATCAACTGCACTCTTGATTGCTTTAGGCTTTGAGTTTGTAAATGGCTTCCACGATACTGCAAATGCAGTGGCAACAGTGATTTACACCAATGCTTTACCAGCACCGGTTGCAGTCATGTGGGCTGGTTTTTGTAATTTCCTTGGGGTAATGGTTGCAAGCGGCGCAGTCGCTTACGGCATTATTGCATTGTTACCTGTTGAATTGATCATGAATATGGGTAGCGGTGCAGGTTTCGCAATGGTTTTTGCGCTTCTTATTGCTGCGATTCTCTGGAACTTGGGTACTTGGTTCTTAGGTATTCCTGCATCTAGCTCACATACCTTGATTGGTTCAATCTTGGGCGTGGGCATTATGAACCATCTATTGAGTGCATCGACTGGCGTGACGACCAGTGGTGTTGATATGGATCAGGTGATTAAAGTCGGTAAGGCATTATTATTTTCACCTTTAATTGGTTTCGCTTTTGCAGCGATTGTATTCTTGTTGGTTAAAACTATTTTTAAACGCCAATTAGAATTATTCCAGCCACCTGAAGGGAATAAACCACCACCAGCAATCATTCGTGCAATTTTGATCTTTACCTGTACAGGTGTGAGTTTTGCACATGGTTCTAATGACGGTCAAAAGGGTATGGGACTCATCATGCTGATTTTGGTTGGTCTGGTGCCGTTGGCTTATTCATTAAATAAAAATCTTGATACTCAGCAAGTTCAATCATTCCATCAGCTTTCTTCTCAAACTGCCGTATTTTTGAATCAAAATCAGCCAGAATTAACCGATGAAAAAGCACGTGTTATTCTGACTAAATATATTCAAACTAAACAGCAAACTCCGGAAGTTGTGCCTGCATTGGCAAGTATGACTGATCACTTGGGTGAGCGAGTTTCTAGCTATAGCAACTTAAAAGATATTCCTGAAGCTGCAATTAGCGAAATTCGTAATGACATGTATTTGAGTACAACGACGTTTAAGCGTTTGGATAAAGCAGATGCTTTACCAAAAATGGATGACTCACAGAAAAAGCTTGTGAAAGAATACCGTAGTAGCTTAGATTCATTCTTACAATACATTCCGACTTGGGTAAAAGTGGCTGTTGCTTTAGCACTTGGTCTAGGCACAATGGTGGGTTGGAAACGTATTGTTGTGACTGTAGGTGAGCGTATTGGTAAGCACCACATGACTTATGGTCAAGGGATGTCTGCTGAGCTTGTTGCAATGAGTACAATTGCAGCTGCCGATGGTTTAGGTATGCCAGTTTCAACAACACACGTTTTAAACAGTGCTGTTGCGGGTACGATGGTCGCGAATAAATCAGGTTTAAACTTTAATACCGTGAAGACAATTCTCTCTGCATGGGTATTTACTCTTCCTGCAACAATCTGCTTGTCAGGTGGTTTGTACTGGTTATTCTTACAGTTTGTATAAAAGCATTTAAAAAATTAAAGCCACTGTTCACAGTGGCTTTTTTATTTATTTAGTTTTTAAAGTTGAGACTATTTTTCATGTACATTCATCTATAAATTAATAAGTTGTTATAGGTCATCAAACAGCTTTATAGGCTGGGCTTAAAATTTTATATCAGGATATATTATGAATGCGGTTCAAATAGATCAGCTAAAACAACAATTTCCACTTATTGAAACACTTCAAGCCTATCAAGAAACATTTTGGTTTACACCTCATCGCTATCCTTTAAAAGAAGCTTTAGAAAAAGTTGGACTAACCGCTAAGGATGTAAGTGAAGCAGAAGCAAGACTAGCGCGTTTCGCACCTTATTTGGCAAAAGTATTTCCTGAAACTCAAGCACAACATGGAAAAATTGAATCAGATATTGTTGAAATTGCTCATATGCAACAAGCACTTTCTTCAGCAAAACAAGTACAGCTTAATGGAAGATTCTGGCTGAAAAAGGATAGTCATCTACCTATTTCAGGCTCTATCAAAGCACGTGGTGGCATTTATGAAGTGCTCACACATGCTGAAAAACTTGCCATGCAGGCAGGGTTACTCAAACCAGAAGATGATTATAGTAAATTAGATCAAGATTCATTTAGGGCATTCTTTTCTAAGTATCAAATTGCAGTAGGTTCTACAGGCAACCTTGGGCTTTCTATTGGCATTATGAGCGCCAAACTCGGCTTTAGAGTCACTGTTCATATGTCGGCTGATGCTAGACAGTGGAAAAAAGACAAACTACGTTCACTCGGCGTTAACGTTGTAGAATATGCTAGTGATTACGGCGTAGCTGTTGAAGAGGGACGAAAAGCCGCAGAGCAAGATCCACACTGCTTTTTCATTGATGATGAAAACTCAACAACATTATTTTTAGGTTATGCCGTTGCAGGAATACGCTTAAAACAGCAATTTGAGCAAAAACGTATTAAAGTCGATGCTGAACACCCATTATTTGTTTATTTGCCGTGTGGCGTCGGTGGTGGCCCTGGTGGGGTGAGTTTTGGACTAAAACTGGCTTTTGGTGAGCATGTACATTGTATCTTTGCAGAACCCACACATTCGCCGTGCATGTTACTTGGTGTCCACACAGGTTTGCATGACCAGATTTCAGTCAATGATATTGGTGTTGATAACGTTACTGCGGCAGATGGGCTTGCGGTAGGACGTGCTTCAGGTTTTGTCGGGCGTGCTATGCAACAATTAATCGATGGCTACTACACCATTCATGATGAACGTTTATATGAGCTTATTGCGCTTTTAAATCAAACTGAGAATATTCAGCTTGAGCCTTCTGCTATAGCAGGCATGATGGGACCGTATTATGTTCAGACGAGTCCTGATTACTTGGCTTTACACCAATTTACAGCTGAGCAGTTGCAACAGGCAAATCATGTAATATGGGCAACTGGAGGTGGCATGGTACCATCTGATGAAATGCAAAAATATCTATCGCACTTTCAAGATAAATAAAGATACGTTATAAAAAAGCCCAATTCTAAGATTGGGCTTTAATCAAATTATTTTTTAGATGATTTTCTAAAAGGGAGTTTTTCGGTAGCAAAACCATAAATTGCGGCAAAAGGTAGGGCAGTTCGTGCTAAATAAGCCACACGCCATAATCCACCGTGATTGGCACCTTCCATCATAAGTTCAAGCGGATGGTCTAAGATAGTTTCAGGATTCGCCACAGAAGACTCATTTCTTAAGTCATGAATCCAGAGTGCCGCCATAATGGCATTGGTGGTTTCAGGGCTAAATGCTTCTACATCGAAAAGTTCTGCGCCATTAAAAGCTGCTTTCAATAATGGATTTTTAGTCACTGAGTGAGTCGTTGTCGATGGTGCAATATTAATGCTGACACGTTGTCCTTGATGGCGGGCCAAAATAGCACGCCATTGTTGAATACGTTTTGCCAAAGCATAGTTTGGACCTTGTTCAACCACTAAGCAGTCGGCAATACCATAAGTTTTTCCATTTTCACATGTAACCAAGTCTTGGTATGGCGCTTGAAAAAAGCGATTGAGCGAAAGAGCAGAAACACCTTTTACTGCCAACTTTTGCATTTTTCTGCGGGATTTAAATTTCTCTTGAGCAGCCTCTGCAACTTCTTTTGGTACTGCATAAACATCGGTTGGAGTACACATAAACATAAGGCTTGTATCAGGCTTATGCTCGCTTACAAATTGCATGATGCTATCCATTGCCATGGAAACGCGGACATGCTTTTCACCATCTAAATAGGCGATTGCTGCTAAATCTAACTTTTGTGGAAACTGCACCAGCCACTGCGCTATTTCTGGTAATTGGGTCAGTAAATTTGCACCCAGCTTATCTTTTAACTCAGAAGCTTTTGCTGACGAATCAATGGCTTCAACACATGGTGCAATGAGTGTTGCATTCCCTTGTTGAATCGTATTTAAGATTTTGCCCCAGACTCGTGAGTTTGGTAAATCTACAGCAACAATATTTGCTTTCCATTTGGCTAACCAAGGCAGTGGTCCTGCTTCTGAGGCTGCACCAAACAGCACCATCGTACGGTCAGACAAATCGAACCATTCTGGATGAGCAATAGCTTCACGAAGTGCTTTTGCATGACTTGGCTCAATAATACCAGTCTCTTCCCAGCGTTGAATCTGGTCTAATAAGCTTTGTCCACTTAGTTTTTGTCCTTTATAGGGAACATACCATTCAGGTGCTGCGTCACTTTCACCTTTAAGTTTTACTGTATAAAGAGGAGTAGATGAAGCAATATGAACGGCATCTTTTAAAAGGTAGTGTTTACCATCACGATAATAATCAAAAATATGGTGAGCTTTATGCAATCCTTGCTTCGCAATAGTAATTGGGTTGTTGATATTAGAAATCCCTTGTTTAACAAGAGCTTTAAAATATAAAGGATAGTTTTTTCGCCAGTTTTTTTCATTCAACACTTGTTGTGCGGTTTTATTATCTACAATAGATAAGGCCTCTGACAAAATCTCTTGGCCTGTAAGAGATGTACTTTGTTTTTTTGTTGAGGCGTGTACCGGAAATTGTAGACCTTCGACTTGACTTGTGCTGGACATAAAATATCTCGTTTATACGACTGGGTTGATATACATGTGTATACATTATCTATGCCAATGAAAGGAAACGAGTGGCAATAACTGACAAAATAATATTGATTATTTATGTGATGAAACGTGAAAGAGAAAGTTATTATGATAAATTCATCTCATTTTGGCCTTAATTTTTTTCACATTTTTAGAACATTTTTATAGACTTACGTTACATAAATGTTTATTTTGTATTAAGCAAATACATCAGTATTAACCTGAAGGTAAAATGTTCAAAATGTATCAATAATAGAGATACAGAAATGATTAAAAACTAGACTTTTTTCTTAAGCGGTAAGAAAAGTCAAACGGAATAAGAAAGAATTGGGGTGAAACTAGATAGAAGACAACGTAAGATTGTCTTTTAAAAATCTTGGGGATATGGTGATTTTTTTACACCATAATTTTCTAGTTTCATCCCATCTATTTTTGGGCTGGAACCCTCCATTTAGTATTCAATTTATCACTTGATTGAAGCCTATTTCTTTAAAGTAACTTCAAAATTACTTTAAAAGAGGGTATTTCTAACAACGTCCTTTTTTAGCTTGTCCTGGTGGGCAAAAGCCTCCTGGATGTCCGTAATATGGTGAATCAGGGTCAATCACAATACTACCTTCAGGTGTATGGACCGCACAGGCTGATAGTGACATTGTGAAAATTGCTGCGGCACAAAGAAGTAAAGTTTTCATCTTGTTCTCACTTTTTTATCATTCTCACTTGTACTATAAAAACATTTTGATTATTTTTCGATCTAATTTTGGTTAAAAAATATCTTTAATAAGTCGAATTAAGTAGAAATTAAGGAGACCGTAAAATAGTCCGAAATCCAACATGTGTTGCAGCTAAATCAAAATCTTGTGGATAACGGCTACTGCTACGATAACGTGAACAATAATTTTGTGCACAAAGAAAAGATCCACCTTTAATTACATATTGAGTGCTGGTGATTTGTTGTTGACGTAAATCAGAATAATTTCCCATATGCTGGTCATGAGCGCCTTGATAAGGAGAAGATGTCCATTCCCATACATTTCCAATCATATCAAATAGTTTGAAATTATTTGCCGTAAAACATCCAACGGGTGCAACACCTTTAAAGTGATCTTGATTTAGGTTTTGAAAAGGGAATTCACCTTGCCAGTAATTTGCTTGTGGATGTTGATGTTCATCAGTAGGAGCCTGATGTAAAGGTGTATCAGTCTTTGAATTGGCTTTAGCTGCATATTCCCATTCTAGTTCTGTTGGTAAATCACGTCCTAGCCACACTGCATAATGTTCAGCATCATTTTTACTCACATACCTTACAGGCTCATTAGGATTGGCTATGGGAGCATTACTGCCGTTTGGTGTTTTCCACGTATATCCAGATTTTAGTTGCCACCATTGCTGTGGATGATCAGGATCTGGTGAAAAAACAGCAGCCTGTTTTTGTTTTTCGGCATCTGTAATATAGCCAGTTGCTTTTACAAAACTTGCAAATTGAGCGACCGTAACTTCAGTTTGGTCAATCCAAAATCCTTTGACTTCACGCTTTTTTTTCCAAAAATTAAGTTCATCGGGATAGGCATTTTCAGAACCAAAGTTAAAATCTCCATCGGCAATTAAAACCATTCCTGCTGTAGGCTGTTTGAGCCAACCCTGAGGCAGACCAGTATAGTTTTGACACTTTTCAATAGATCCTAAATCAGCTAAAGATGTTTGCTGTTGCGTCGAAGATGTAGGTTCAGAAACTTTTGAAGATTGGCTACAGCCCGTCATAATAGACAGGCTGATTGTGGTGACTAAAAAAGGTTTCAATTTCATTTGGCGTTATATTCCTGCACACCATTTTTTTCAGTATATTTTTGATAGACCGATAAAAGTTCTTGAACTTTTGCAGGATAAAGCTGAGCAACGTTTTGTCTTTCACCGCGATCTAATTTAATGTTGTATAGCTCCCAAGTCCCTGTGCCTAATTCAGGTCGTCCTTGAAGTGCGATTTTCCATTCACCTTGTTTTGCATATTTGCTGCCATGTAACTCATCGGCAAAGCTAAAATTTGCAGGACGAATAGTATCGGTTTTGTTTTCAAGCAAAGGTTTCCATGAAATCCCAGATGGTGTATTAATGGCTCGGCCATTATATTGGCCTTGAGGTACTGGAATATGAGCATATTCTAGTAAGGTAGGGAAAACATCGAGTACAGATGCAAAGCTATGATTTGTCTCTTCCGCTTTTTTCTGATTTGGTAATTTCACAATAGCAGGGGCAGTCGTTGCACCTTCGCCCGCCGTATCTTTCCATAAGTGGAAAGGTGCCGCACTGACTTCGGCCCAACGTGGCCCAATATAGTGATATGAAGTAGGTGTACCCACATTTGCTACTGAGTTATCAAAACCAGATTCACTGCCATATCCGCCACGTACAAAACCTTCTGCACCATTGTCTGAAACAAAGAAAATTAAAGTATTGTCATAAAGATTATTTTGTTTGAGATATTGAATAATGCGGCCGACATTGGCATCAAGATTTTCTACCATACCCGCATAGATTTCCATCTTACGAGCTTCTAGTGCCTTTTGTTCGGCTGTTAACTCATCCCATTTCCCATATTTTTGTGGAGCATTTTGAGTTGCAATTGGTTCTGCTGCATCAAAGTTTGCAGGAATAATTCCAAGCTGTTTTTGTCTAGCAATGCGGGCATTACGAATTGCATCGTAACCTACATCATAAACTCCGCGATATTTTTCACGATATTCGGCTGGGGCTTGAATTGGCCAGTGAGGTGCCGTGTAGGCAGCATAAGCAAAGAATGGTTTGCCACTATTTTTGCCTGAATCTAAGTAGCTCAGTAATTTGTCGGTAAAATAGTTGGTAGAGAAAAAGTCATCAGGCAATGCCGAAATAGGAATAATTTGTCCATCTTCTGTATAAGTTGAATTTCGTTTAAAGGCACTTGGAGCTTGTTTAAAATGATGATCTAAACCTTGTAATAAGGTAAATGAATGATCAAAACCTTTAGCATGTGCATTGCTTTCAGGGGTTAAGCCTAAATGCCATTTACCACTAATATACGTGCGGTAACCATTGTCTTTAAGTACTTGTGCAATCGATAAAGAACGTTCGTTTAAATAGCCCTCATAACCTGGTTGTCCTTTCAAATGCTCTGGTGTGAGTTCAGCCATTGCACCAATACCAGCTAAATGGTGATCAGTACCGGAAATAAGTTGAGAGCGTGTTGGCGAACAGGTCGGGGCAGTATGATAATCCGTTAAAAGTCGACCTTCTTGAGCCAGATTATCAATATTAGGGGTGTGAATTTCGCCACCAAAAGCCCCTAAATCTGAATAGCCTAAGTCATCAGCCATAATAAATAAGATATTGGGTTGCTTAGGCGTGCTTACGACATTTTCTTGATTATCGTTGTCATTACATCCAGCCAGAGATAAGCTAAATAAGGCAATAGAAAGGCTAGATAAAATTGCTCTGTACTTCATTGTATCATCTGAATTATTAAAAGAATTGGCATGAGTTTAATCAGATGGTTTTTGCAAACAAAACAACGAATTGATCAAAGAAAATCAGAAAAAAGACTGAGAATTTATGCAGATAAATAAATCAGAAAAAAAGAAAAGCCCATAACGGGCTTTTCTTTGATTTATATCGTTTAGAAAGGAAGACGGGTAAGCTGGTCTAAGAAATGTGGAATAACTTTAGGTTCAAGTAAAATGGTTACGATGATTCCGTAAGCTGCACCCCATAAATGAGCACTATGGTTAATATGACTATTACCACGTTTACCAGCCCAAATACTGTACGCCACATATAAAATAGCAAAAATAATAGCGGGTACAGGAATGAAGAATACAAAAATCAGCTTCCATGGCTGAAACAGAATATAAGCAAATAAAACCGCTGAAACAGCACCTGAAGCACCTAGGCTGGCCCAGTTCGCATCATTTTTATGTTGTAAATAGCTTGGCAAAATTGCAAAGATTAAGCCACCTAAATAGAACAACACAAAACCCATGTCATAGAAATATTGGCGGTAAAAACTTTCAATGATACTGCCAAAGAAAAACAGGGTAATCATGTTGAACAGTAAATGTGTTCCGTCGGCATGGATAAAGCCATGAGTAATGAATCGATCAATTTGTCCACGTTGCATTGCAGGCGGCCAAAAAATCAATCGGTTCATTACATTTTGATTGCTAAAAGCAAGTAAAGAGATAATGACCGTAATAATAATAAGAGTAACTGTATGGTTAAACGGCAAATGCAACATAAGAAATATTTAAAAAATGATCAATACTGAGCTCAATAATGCCATTAAAAACTTAAGTTGAAACCCTGTTGTGTATAAATCCGACAAATTTAGTTGATTTTTTTTAAATCCACCTCATCTTCGGTTAATATAAAGGCATCAGCTTGAGGAATATTGTTATGTCGACTGAGAACACCAACACTGCTGTTGCAGAAGAAATTCCAAACCTTTTGATTACACCATCTGCACAAGAGTATTTGCACGATTTACTAACGAAGCAAAATACTCCGGGAATTGGCGTTCGAATTTTTGTTGAGCATCCGGGTACGCCACGTGCGGAATGCTGTATGGCATATAGTGCGCCAGAAGAAGTGATCCCAACGGATTATAAACAGGACTATCCTGATTTCCCTGCATATATTGATGCGCCGTCTATCCCTTATCTTTTAGACGCTGTTATTGACTACAACAAAGATCGTTTTGGTGGTCAGTTAACTTTCCGTGCACCAAACTCTAAAGTGCCGCGCGTAGGGCCAGATGCATCAATTGAAGAGCGTATTACCTATGTACTTCAAGCAGAAATTAACCCGGGTCTTGCAGGACACGGCGGTAACTGTAGCTTAGTTGAAGTGCAAGATGACCCTGAACACGGGCTTACTGCTGTATTGAAATTTGGTGGCGGTTGCCAAGGTTGTTCAGCAATTGATGTGACTTTAAAACAAGGTGTTGAAACAACCTTGAAAGAACACATTCCTGAACTACAACGTGTGGTTGACCAAACAGACCATACACAAGCAGAAGGTGCTTATTTCAAATAATTAAATTATTTGAAAAGTGAAATAAAAAAGCCTCGGAATGAGGTTTTTTTATTATTCAATATAAATAATGATAATTATTATCAATATCATTTGTAATTTTATTTATCTTTGTTACAATGCGAAACTGAAAATGAGAGATGTTTAATAAATCAATATATTGGGAATACTTATGTCGAAGCGTATTATCCAGTCAGTGCTTTCTGTTTCAGTACTGGCAAGTATGATGTCTATGGCTTTTGCTGCACAAAATGAGCAAGAACAAGCTGAACAAACATTAGAAAAGCCTGCTGAACCTGTGAAATTGGAAACAATTTTCGTAACAGCTGAAGAGCAAGTGAAGCAATCGCTCGGTGTATCGGTTATTACCAAAGAAGATTTAGAAAAACTACCAGTTCGTAATGATATTTCTGACTATGTACGTCGTATGCCAGGTGTCAACCTGACAGGTAATAGTGCTACTGGGCAGCGTGGTAATAATAGACAAATTGATATTCGCGGAATGGGCCCTGAAAACACGCTTATTTTAGTGGACGGTAAACCAATTAACTCTCGTAATTCAGTCCGTTATGGCTGGAAAGGAGAGCGTGATACACGAGGCGACTCAAACTGGGTACCAGCAGAAGCAATCGAGTCGATCGAAGTTTTACGCGGACCAGCGGCTGCTCGATATGGTTCTGGTGCGGCAGGTGGGGTGGTTAACATCATTACTAAAAAAGTGACTAATGAAACTCATGGCTCAGTAGAGTTCTATACTTCACAGCCTGAAGACTCCAAAGAAGGTTCATCAAATCGTGTTGGTTTTAACGTAAGTGGGCCACTAATTAAGGACGTTTTATCTTATCGTTTATATGGTAATTATAATAAAACAGAAGCTGACGATGTTGATATTAATAAATCAATTGGTAGTACCGCAGCTGGCCGTGAAGGTGTTAAAAATAAAGATATTTCAGGCCGTTTAGCTTGGCAGGCAACAGACCAGCAAACTGTCTTGCTCGATATTTCTTCTAGCAAACAAGGTAATATTTATTCTGGTGACTCTCAGTTAAATGCAAATGCTGAAGCGGATGCGATTCTTTCACAGCTGATTGGTAAAGAAACCAATACCATGTATCGTGATAGCTATGCATTAACGCACGAAGGTGATTGGTCTTGGGGTAAGAGTAAGTTAGTTGCTCAATATGATAAGACCCATAACAAACGTCTACCTGAAGGCTTGGCGGGAAGTGTAGAAGGAAAAATTAATAATCTTGATGATAAAGCCACTTCGCGTTTAGAAACTCTTCGCTTTAACGGCGAGGCTAATATTCCTTTTGAATACTATTTACCCCAAGTATTAACTGTAGGTACCGAATGGGTTGAAGACAGATTTAAAGATAATGTCTCGACAACTCAAGGTAAAGACAGCAGTGGTTCAGGTTATGGCGATCAATTAGCGAAAGGTGATCGTAGTAAAATGGAGTCACGTATTGCTTCTGCATATATTGAAGATAACCTGAAAGTTACAGACAGCACAGATGTTGTATTAGGTTTACGTTTTGATGACCATAGTAAATCTGGTTCTAATTGGAGCCCAAGCTTAAATATTACTCAAAAACTCAATGATTATTTCACTTTAAAAGGTGGGGTAGCAAAAGCTTATAAAGCACCAAATATGTATCAAAATGCCGAAGGGTATTTATTAAGTACAAATGGCAATGGCTGCCCTGCTAATATTGAGTCGCGTTGTTTATTACAAGGTAATGGTGATTTAAAACCTGAAACATCGGTAAACAAAGAGCTCGGTATTCAGTTCCAAAAAGATATCGTGAATGCGAGCTTAACTTGGTTCCGTAATGATTATAAAGATAAGATTGTTGCGGGTACTCATGTTGTTGGAACAGTTGATGGCTCAAGTACAAATGCAAATACAGGAGCTGTGACCAATACTAAGTGGAATATCTTACGTTGGGAAAATACGCCTAAAGCATTAATTCAAGGTTTTGAAGGAAGCTTAGGATTAGATTTCGGTGATATCCGCTGGACTAACAACTTTACGTATATGATGGACTCAAAAGATAAACAAACAGGTAATCCATTATCTTTAGTTCCAATCTATACAATTAACTCAATTTTTGATTATGACATCACAGATCAGTTAGATGTAAATTTTGTATTTACTCAATATGGTCGTCAAAAATCACGTCAGTTTGCAGAAAGTAGAATCGAATCTGGTATTGGTTCAGGTGGAGCAAATTCTGCGCTTAAGCCAAGTACTGTAAAAAGTTATAGTACCGCTGGAATTAATCTCGGTTATAAATTTTCAGACAATATAAGTACGCGTGTTGGTGTAAGTAACTTGTTTGATAAACAAATTTTAAGAGATAGTAATTCAATCAGCCAAACTTATAATGAACCAGGTCGAGCTTATTACGCTTCTTTAAAATATTCTTTCTAATCAATATAAATAACAAAGGCGCTCTAAGCGCCTTTGTTATTTAAAATATCTAATGCTTTTTCAGAATAATAAAACTTCTCTAAGTACACACGGGCACGACGTCTTAAATGTCCTGTTGTAATTAACTGCTGTAATACAGGCACAAGTAACTTGGTCAGCTCATGTTGTACTAAGCTTTCATCGATATTGAGGTCACGAAGTAACAAGTCAAAACTACGCTCTTGATTACGTGCATACCAAGTATAGATACCATCATGTACTTGTTGTTTTAGATAATCAGTTTGACGAATGTGGTCCCAGATTTCATGCCCTAAACCAACCGTTTTTGATAAGTCTTGAGTTTCTACATAATTTTTTAAAACAGAAAGTGGCATAGTTTTAACTTTATGCCAAACATTTGCCTGAAAATGGTAGAGCTTATCATTGTCAAAATGTTGGTTTAAAACACGCTCACTCATTTGGCTGAGTTTTAAAATATTCTTTTGCAAATAATGATTAATCGTATCGTCCAGATTTGAATCGGTTACTGTTTCTAAAACAGATTTCCCCATTTTCATAAAACGACCTACACCTGGTACACGCTTTGACATTGATTCATCTAAATAATCATGCATTGTTTGCTGAATCAGTTGCGTGAGCAGGGCCGAAAAAGCAGGGTTATTTACAATTGTTTTAATCAGTTTTTTACGGTGCTCTTCTTTACTTGCAACGTATTGTGCAATTCGGTCAATCGTTAAAACAGGAATAACATCTTCAACAGTTGCGGTTTCATTTGCAGGATGAATCAATGCAAAGCGAATATGCTCAGCAATTTGTTCAATCAGGAAATCAGAAGCAGGCGTATCTAAAATCTGCTTTTGAATGAGCTGTTGAATTTGTTCAAAAGTCCACAGATGTTGTAATTGCCGACTCCCCAACCAATGATAAAATTGCTCAAACTCTTGCTGGATCACCTGAGCCTGAGCAAATTGCTCATCTAAAAAATCTAGATGAGCTTCAATAAGTTTTTCAATAAGTGGTTGGGTAGACATAAGGTCTCACAAGTCCGAAGTTTTATTAAGGTGTGGTCGTTTTTGACGACTGATTTGTTTCTACTTTAAGTAAAAACGGTAGATATTGTTGCATAACCAACTGTTCAGCTTCCAATATTGGCATATGACCTACATTTTCTAAAATAACTGGAGGCTGAGCATTCTTTAAAAGTCGTTTTAGTTCACTTGCTACTTCGACATTAATAATCTTATCTTGTTTACCCCATAGAATGAGCGTCGGTGCATCGATCGTTTTGGTAAGTACCGCAAAGGAGTCTGGTGTGTAAACTTTATTAAGTGCAATCAATTGATCAACCAATTTTTGTGTTTGAGGTGCTTGATCAATCATCAACTTTTCTTGAGCTTGAAGAAACTCTTTAGGAATAAATGGAGGATTAAACATGGTTTGTTTTAATAAATAATTAAAGTCACCTTTTTTAGACACTAAAAGTTGTTTGAGGTAAGCAGGATCTTTTAAATAAATTGTATTGGCTGAGCGAAAAATACCGCCGCTATCTACTAAAAATAAACTTTTGGTTTCAAATGGATATTGTCCAGCATAGAGCAGGGCAATAGATCCGCCGAGTGAATGCCCAGCAATATGAATTGGACCTTTTAAATTTGCAGCCTCAACAAAGCGACGTAATTTTTCAGCAAGATTTGGTACTGAATAATCGAAGTCTTGTGGAACGATAGTTTCGCCACTACCCGGCAAATCAGGAATAATGACATGATAATTTGTGGTGAGATAACGAGCCATTCGATTCCAGTTATCACGGCTACCCGCTAGGCCATGAATAAGGAGTAAAGTCGGTTTTGTTGTAGAGCCGCCTTCGCTATATGACCAAGTCACATCACCGACTTTTAAGCTTTTACTTTGTAGACCTGCCCAGCTACGTTCTTGCTGTAACACATTCTGGAATGTCACATCAATATTATCGGCTGCCTGTGTTTGAGAAATACTCATCACTGACAATACGCTACAAGCCAAAGTCAGGGCGGTAGCAGTTTTTTTCATAGAGGCCATAATTGATGTGGACAGCCTTGTCATAGATTTCATCCTTGAAGCTTGAGCGAGTTTGAAAAATTATTGAAAAACTTTGCCAATGAGTCATTTGCCAAATGTTTAGAATGAAGAAAATTATAGTCAATCCGAGAACCAAAGTATGTCTATTTTTTCACTAAACAGTAGCGAATATGCAGTGAGCTCTACATTAAAGCAGGTTAAGTATTTTTAAATTTTTTCATAGAAAAGGATTTATTTTTTGTCAGTGACATTCAAATTTTGACACATTAAAATGATTTCCAACCTTGAAAAAACAATGGAAATATAAAATGCCTACTGCGCAAGAAGTTTTAGATCGTCTGAAAGCCGGTAATCAACGATTTGTAAATGGAAATACTTCCCTTGCAAAAACCTTATCTCATCAAGAACGCGCTGAAATGGCAAAGGATCAAAATCCGTTTGCAATTGTACTTGGCTGCTCAGATTCTCGTGTTCCAGCAGAGATGGTATTTGACCAAGGTCTTGGTGACTTATTCGTAATTCGTGTAGCTGGTAATGTGGTTGCACCTTCACAAGTCGGTAGTGTTGAGTTCGCAGCAGAGCGTTATGACTGTCCAGTTGTAGTTGTATTAGGACACAGCCATTGTGGTGCGATTCAAGCAACAATTGATACGTTAATGAATCCTGATCACCCGCCATCATCTAACCTAATGTCGATTGTGAACCGCGTTCGTCCATCAGTTGAAATTTTAATGCAGACTGACTTAAAAAATGATTTGAAAAAATTATCATGTCATGCGGTACGTTCAAACGTTTTTGCTTCTGTAAATCAATTACGCCATGGTTCAGCGGTGTTAGAGAGCCTGATTGCAAAAGGTGAATTAATTGTTGTTGGTGCAGAATATTCACTCGAAACAGGTGAAGTTACTTTTTTTGATTTCTGATTATATTAAAAAGAATGCTTAAAGATAAAAGGTGCCTATAGGGCACCTTTTATATATGGGTAAGCTAAATTAAGTAGTTTTGACTGCGCTTGAGCATTGGGATGAATCAAATCATTTTGCATAAGCTGTTTTTGACCAGCAACACCATCTAGAAAAAACGGTAGTAGTTTCACCTGATATTTTTGACTTACAACTTTATAATTATTTTCAAAAGCTTTGCTATACGCAGCCCCATAATTTGGCGGAATCTTCATGCCAAAAAGAATAACTTTGGCTTTTTGTTTCTGGCTTAATTGAATGAGCTGATCCAGATTTTTTTGAATCATTTGAGGCGGTTGACCACGCAAGCCATCATTCCCGCCTAATTCAATCACGACCACATTCGGCTTATAGGTCTGTAATAACTTAGGTAATCGAGCTAAAGCACCGCTAGTCGTTTCTCCACTAACACTTGCATTGACCACTTTGTGTTGTTTGGGATACTGTTGGTCTAAACGTTTTTGCAGTAATTGTACCCAACCTTGTTTGGGATCAATTCCGTAACCGGCACTAATACTATCTCCTAAAATTAAAATAGTTTTCGCCGATACAAGCATGGGCAGCATACTTAATGAGATGAGCATGATGCTTTTAGAACCAATCAAAAAAGATTTATACATTTGTACTTCGACCCTGATTCTGAATACATAGGACTTTTCACATCATGCCACAACCCATCATTGCTGCCCATCAAGTTACACAAACTATTCAGATTAACCAAAATCAGTTTACGATTTTAAAAGATATTGATTTAGAGATTTTTGAAGGGGAACAGGTAGCAATTACGGGACGTTCCGGCTCAGGTAAATCAACCTTACTAGGAATTTTGGCGACTTTAGATCAACCGTCTGAAGGAGAAGTCTGGTTGTGTGGTCAAGCTGTTCATCAGTTAACAGAGGAACAACGTGCCCAAATCAGAATGCAGCATATTGGTTTTGTATTTCAGTCTTTTCAACTTCTGCCTCAGTTGAGTGCGCTTGAAAATGTGATGTTACCTTTACGATTACGTAAAGACTTTGATTATAAAACAGCGGAGAAAAAAGCTTTAGATTGGTTGCATCGAGTAGGGCTGAGTCGTCAAGTTGAACAAACGCCTAAAGTCTTATCTGGTGGCGAGCAGCAGCGTGTAGCCATTGCACGCGCTCTTATTGCAGAACCACAAATTATTTTTGCGGATGAACCGACTGGAAACCTAGATGGTCAGACAGCACAAGAAATTGAAAGCTTGCTCTTTGATTTAAACCGAGAGTTAGGTACGACTCTGATTTTAGTCACCCATGATCGTAATTTAGCATCCCTTTGTCAGCGTCATGTTGAGTTAGATGATGGGCGACTAAAGACAGTACAGGGTGGTTAAACTATGCGTAATCTTCTCAAACCACTTTTGCTACAAAGTTTTCGTACGGGTGGATTATATCTACTCATTATTGCTCTATCGCTTGCGATCAGTGCAACAACTGCCCTGAAATTTAGTAACGACCAAGTTAAAAATGCAGTCAGTCTGCAAGCTTCACAAATGCTGGGTGCGGATTTGGTTCTGTCGAATAACGAGCCTATCGAACAGCAGTGGAAAAAGAAAGCTGAGCAGCTTAGTTTAAAGCAAACTAATGTCACTATATTTAGCTCGATGGCTCATACCCAAGATCAGTTTGTCATGGTGAATGTAAAGGCAATTGAGCCTTTATTTCCACTCAGAGGACAGTTGGAAATTGAACCAAGTGATAAAGCGATTCAATCTGGTGAAGTTTGGCTAAGTCAAAGAGCAGCCGATTTACTTAAAGTAAGGCTAGGAGATACTGTTTCTATTGCTGATGGTACCTTCCGTTTTAGTGGCGTGATTGTGCGTGATTCAAATCAGGAACTCGGTTTTTCGGGCTTTTCGCCAACCGTTATTATTCATCAAGCCGATATTGCTAAGACTCATGCGATTCAGATAGGGAGCAGAATTGACTATCGTTTATTAATGGCAGGTAGCTCTGAACAGGTTCAGTCATTTTCAAAGCAATTTAAGCAACAGCATCAACCTTCTAAAGATGTAGATGAAACGGCTGGCTTGCGTTTACGTGATGCAAGTGAATCGAACAGTAGGTTATTACGTCCGCTTGAAAATTTAGATACCTTTTTGCAATTGGCCAATATTTTAACGATTTTATTGTGTGGTATTGCCATCGCTTTAACGAGTCAAAGATATGTTCAACAAAACCAAGATCACATTGCACTTATTAGATGCTTAGGCGCCAGTAAGTTCCAAATCTTGTGGGCATATATTGGATTGCTTTGTATTGTCAGTGCGATTTCAATTGTGCTAGGAAGCCTATTAGGTTTAATCATGGGGTTTGGTCTGCTGCAACTTATGCTGCAATTGATCCCTCAATTAGAGTTAAGTTTTTCGGTTGTACCTCTTTTAATCGGGCCTTTACCAATTGCGATTTTTACCAGCGTGATTGTGCTGCTTGGTTTTATTTTGCCAAGCATTTGGGAGCTTTTAAATACACCTCCAATTCGTGTTATTCGGGAGCAAGCCAAATCTCGCAAATCTTTATTCTTCATGTTTTTTGCAGGAATCACTAGCCTAGTTGTTTTTAGTTTGGTGTTGAGTGAAAACTTAATGCTCAGCATTCTGGTTTTAGCAGCAATTATTGTTCTTTGTATTTTGCTTTACACTGTTGTTTGGCTATTGCTTCGCAGTTTAAAAAAGCTGAAAAATCGTTTGTCTTTTTATATTCGTTCGCCATCGCAAAGCGCCTTACAAATTACTGCATTGGCTTTAGGATTAAGCCTCATTACAGTACTCAGCGTATTAAGAACAGATTTATTAGAGCGTTGGCAACAACAACTTCCGGAAGGAACACCGAATCAATTTGTTTATGGATTGCCTCCATTTGATTTAAAAGCCTTTGAGCAACAGTTAAAGCAACATGGTTGGCAAAGCACCCCGTTATACCCCAATATTCGTGGCCGATTACTAGCTAAAAATGATGTACCTTTTTCAGAAGAGGCTATAAAGCAAAATAATTCTTTACGCCGTGAACTGAATTTGACTCAATCAGATTTACTACCAAATGACAATGTCATTACAAATGGTCAAGCCCAGTTTAATGGCATAGGACAAGTTTCAGTCGAAAGTAAAACTGCCGAAAGTTTGGGAATCCAAATTGGAGACAAGCTTACCTTTAGCCTGCCTGAAGGTACACTACAAGCCAAAGTTGTGAATTTCCGGAGTGTCGAGTGGGAAAGTTTTAGCCCTAACTTTTTCTTTATTTTTTCACCTAAAACCTTAGACGAAAATGCTGGAAGTTATTTAGGTAGTTTCTATGTGCCTAAGCAAGATCAACCTAAAATGATCACTATTATTCAGCAGTTCTCAAATACAGTATTTATTGATGTTGACCGGATTTTAGATGAAGTAAAACGCTTAATGAATGTTTTGGTCAAAATAGTAACTGTACTGGCAGCGTTAGTCGGTTTTTCTGGAATATTGGTACTGATTGCATGTTTAAACCTGTTAATGGACGAGCGACGCCGTGAGGTTGCTTTACTGCGCTCATTTGGTTTATCTAAAAATAAAATGAAGCAAATGCTCAGTTTTGAGATTGGTTTCTTAGGTCTGCTAGCAGGCATAGTTGCCTGCTGTTTTGCAGAAGTGATTAGTGCGATCGCAAGCTATAAAATGAATATGGCAATACAGTGGCATATTGAAATATGGCTGATTTTACCTCTTGGCATGATGCTGGTTTGTGCCTTGATTGGTCGTTATCGACTAGGTTATCTCTGTAATTTACCGCCTTTACAGAGTTTAAGAGAATTAAACCAATTGTAGTTTAAGGAATAATGTCAGGGTTCTGGATGATGATTTCATGCCATAGTGGAAGTAACGGTGAGTTGATTTGTACACAGTACATATAAAAACCACCTGTAATGATTACTGCTCCTAATAAACCTAAAATTTTAAGTATAGTTTTTAACTTGCTGACATAGCTTAAGTACCACATCAGTGCAAGAAATGCTCCAATAATCATGCCGCCAATATGCGCGGCATTATTAATACCAGTTGCGACAAAACCAAAAATAAGGTTGATGGCCATAACCATTAATAAAGCTTTTTTATCGAGTATGTAGGCTTGATGCGGCAGCGGGGGAAATAGAGAAAGTACTGTTAACGCAGCACCTAATCCCATCACGGCACCCGAAGCACCTGCACTGACATGAGGAAGTAAACTTTGATCGAAATGTTGCAGTAATTCATGCCCATTTTGAATGGTCATATAGCTACTAAGAAGGCTACCAAATAAGCCAGCAAGTAAATAAAGGCTTATAAAATAGAAGCGACCAAATAGAGACTCTGCAACATTACCGAAAATATAGAGGGCCCACATGTTAAGCATGAGGTGAACAAGACCAAAATGAAAAAACATGCTGGTAAATAAGCGTTCAGGCTGCCCAGTAAAAGTAAGTGGTGTAAAATCTGCACCCCAATGAATAGCATCTTTCATGGCTGGGTCGCTAATATCGACACCAGTTGCAATTTGCCAAACAAACAAACCTACGTTAATCAAGATCAATAAGGCGGTCAGCCACCAAGTTTGTACATTGAGTTTACGATTAATGTGCGGAGGCTGATATTGAGTCATGCTATGCTTTTGTTATATATGAACATGCTTAACAGCTTAACATGAAAAAAGTTGAATACAGGAGATCAGGACGAACATGAAAGCTTTTATTGTTCGCGTGTTGTTAATTTTTATAGGGGCAATTCTCCTTATTCAGCTTTGGATTTTCTCAAGTTTAGTTTGGTGGCGTACACATGAAGTTGATACCACCATGTTTATGCGAATTGATTATTGGTCAGATACCTCAGAGCCGATTATTCATGAATGGCTTGACTATGATGATATTAGCGACAATTTCAAGCATGCGATTTTAGCTGGGGAAGATGCAAAATTTATTCATCACCATGGTTTTGACTGGGATGGCATTCGTTTTGCTCTAGAGCGGAATAATGAAGAAGGCGAAGTAGTTGCTGGTGGTTCTACTGTGTCTCAACAATTGGCAAAGAACTTGTTTTTATACAATAAGCGTTCGTTTATTCGTAAAGGCCAAGAAACTATCGCAACTTGGATGATGGAGCGGATGTGGTCAAAACGCCGAATTCTTGAGGTGTATATGAACTCTGTTGAATTTGGCAAAAATCGATATGGTGTAGAAGCAGCCGCACAATATTATTATGGTAAAAGTGCGAGAAGCTTAACGCGCGAACAAGCTGCTTTTTTGGCCGCATTATTGCCTGATCCGAAATATTATCAAGATCACCGCAACGATCGTAAACTACAATATAGAAAACGCGTTATCCTACGTTATATGAATAGTACCCAGATTCCTGAATAATGATGTTTTAAAGATGTGTAAATTTTTTAGTTTTTACCAAATTGTCATATTTTTGCAGCATACTGTTTTATAGAGATTTTGGCTGGATAGAGAATTGAGTTAGACATGAATACAGCGATTACACCAACGACCCCAACAGAATATAGTTATAATGACCGTTATATAAATCGTGAATTGTCTATTCTTGACTTCCATTTGCGTGTATTGGAGCAAGCGGTAGACCCTTTACATCCATTACTTGAGCGAATGAATTTCTTGCTCATTTTTTCACGTAATCTAGACGAGTTTTTCGAAATTCGTGTTGCAGGGGTGATGGAGCAATTTTCTCTGGGCAATGAGAGTCGTAGCCCTGATGGTTTGACGCCAAGACAAGTCTTACAAAAAATCTCTGAAACTGCTCACGCTGCGATTGAACGTCAATATCGTATTTTAAATGAAGAAATCTTACCTAAGTTACGTGAAGAAGACATTTGCTTCCTCCGTCGTGGTGAACTAACACCAGCGCAATCAGCTTGGATTAAGAAGTATTTTCAAGAACAAGTTGCACCTGTATTAACCCCAATTAGCTTAGATCCAGCGCATCCGTTCCCACGTCTCGTCAATAAGAGCTTAAACTTTATTATTACCTTAGAAGGTAAAGATGCTTTTGGCCGTCAAATTGATTTAGCTGTGGTTCCAGCCCCACGTTCATTACCTCGCGTTGTACGACTGCCAGATGAGTTAACAGGTGGTAAAGAACATCACGTCATGCTATCTGCAATTATTCATGAACATGTGTCCGATTTATTCCCTGGAATGACAGCAACGGGATGCTATCAATTCCGTGTTACACGTAATGCAGACTTGGCATTAAATGAAGATGTTGAAGATTTAGCAAAAGCTTTAAAAGGTGAATTAAGTTCTCGACGTTTTGGCCGTGCTGTTCGCTTAGAAGTAACTCATAACTGTCCGCAGCATATTTACGAGTACTTATTAGAAGAATTTGATTTAACCGATGAGCAATTATACAAAGTTGATGGCCCTGTAAACTTGGCTCGTCTGGTTTCAAATTTTAAACGCCCTCATTTGCGTTATGACTCACATACGCCGGTTGTACCTAAAGTGTTTAAAAAGACCGAGAGCATTTTCTCTGCAATGCAGAAGCAAGATATTTTGCTTCATCATCCGTTTGAATCTTTCGCTCCCGTGATTCAGCTACTTCGTGAAGCTGCTCGCGATCCACAAGTATTGGCAATTAAGCAGACGCTTTACCGTAGTGGTGCTGACTCTGAAATTGTACAGATTTTGGCGGAAGCTGCGCGTAATGGAAAAGAAGTGACCGCGGTTATTGAATTACGTGCCCGCTTTGATGAAGAATCAAATATTGAAGTGGCTAACGTTTTACAAGAAGCAGGGGCTGTGGTTGTTTACGGTATTGTTGGTTATAAAACTCACGCCAAAATGATTATGGTGGTACGCCGTGAAAATAACAAACTTGTGCGTTACGTTCATTTAGGCACTGGTAACTACCATGCAATGAATGCTCGAATTTATACCGATTATGGTCTCATGACGACCGATAAAGATCTCTGTGAAGACGTGCATCGTATCTTCCAAGAACTAACAGGTATGGGCAAAATGGCGAAATTGAAAAAGCTATTACATGCACCATTTACCTTACATGCTCAGCTCATCAACTTTATTGATGAAGAAATTGCCAATGCTAAGGCAGGGCGTAAAGCTCAAATTATTGTGAAAGTGAATGCTTTAACGGAAGTTCAATTGATCAATAAATTATATGAAGCATCTCAAGCGGGTGTTCAGATTGATCTGATTATTCGTTCTATTTGCTGTTTACGTCCAGGTTTGCCTAACTTATCAGAAAATATTCGTGTACGTTCAATTGTAGGACGTTTCCTTGAACATACTCGCGTTTATTACTTCAGCAATAATGGTGATGCACGTATTTACTGCTCAAGCGCAGACTGGATGGATCGTAATTTATTTAACCGTGTTGAAGCATGTTTCCCTGTGGAAGATCCTGCATTGAAAAAGCGTATTTATCAACAAGGCCTAGTGAACTATTTGCAAGATAACCAGCAAGCTTGGTTGTTACAGTCAGATGGTACGTGGGTGCGTGCTGAGCCAGCAGAGGGTGAAAAATTGCATAATGCTCAAAGAGCACTATTAGAAATGATTAAATAATAAGTTTTAAATTTAATTAAAAAAGCCGACAAAATGTCGGCTTTTTTAATTCACTGAAATTCAAAATAATTTAATTAGTTTTTCTAAATGGTTGTTGGGTAAACGATAATAATTTGAAGCACAGCAAGATGTTTTTAAAATATGTGATTATTTTCATAAAACATTGAATTTTATAAATATACAAATCATGTGAAATCTACTTTAATACGCCGCATTAAATATACTTAACTTCGGTAAATGAATAAGATGCAATGCTTTATTAGAAATTTACTTATTAGAATACTTTTGGGGATAATGCCAGTGGCGGCCTACGCAGATCAGAAGTGTTATGGGGATATCATCGTATTTCAAAGGTTTGATGATCAAGCGATATATCCTTATTTTGCGCCCGTTTCCAATGATAAAACTAAAAAGAGTGAGGTAAGGAATAAAACAATAATTATTCAAAAAAGAAAACAAAAACAAGATGAGTTTTTAGCGCAAAAGAAAAATGAGGAAGTTCACACAAAAGAAGAAAAGAAAAATTCTGAAAATAAAAAACAACTTGATGCTGCGATTGCTAAAGAAATTTTAGAAAATGGTGAAAAAAAGTGGATGGTACAGGTTGCACTAGCAGCTAATCAAAATAAAGCAAATAAGATTCAGTCACAGCTTGAGGCAAAAGGCTATAAGGTCGTAACTAGTTCAACCACTAAAGGAATACGAGTCATGATAGATCCAGCCAACGACTATGCTATCGCACAAATTATTAGAGAAAAAATTATTGCTGATAATAGTTTGAATATGCAATCTGCTTGGGTGTTTAAGTGGGCATCCCTTACACCTCAATAAAATAAAAAGGAGTCCGAAGACTCCTTTTTTTATTCATGTAGGTTTGTCGTGATTTTCTGCATAATTTGCAGTAACACGTCGAATTCACTTTGTAGCGGCGTACTTTTACGAGTGACTAGCGCTAAAGTGCGACTCGGGGCATCTTCAATTGGTTTTGCAGTAATTTGATCATTAAACTTGATCATACTGTTATCAATTGCAATTTCTGGTAAAAGGGTAAAACCTAAATCAGAAGAAACCATTTCAACTAAAGTTGGTAAAGAGCTTGCTTTTAAACGGTTGTCGTTTTTACGTTCACCGATAGGGCATGCACTTAAAACGTGGTCACGTAAACAGTGGCCTTCTTCAAGCAAAATTAATCTCGATAAATCAAGATCATCTAGTGAGTTTGCTTGCAAAGCATTTGTATCTTGCTTACTACATACAAGGTACAAATTTTCTTTCGAGATTTCAGCGACTTTTAGGCCTCTAGTATCAAACGGTAGAGCAAGAACAATCATGTCTAGATTACCGTGTTCTAGACGCTCTACAATTTTTTCACTTTGAGCTTCATGCAGATGCAACTGAATTTTAGGTAACTGCTGATGCACTTCATCAAGTAACCGTGTCAGGATAAAAGGTGCAATGGTTGGGATAACGCCCAAATGCAAATCACCTGTTAACGGTTCACTCATTTCACGGCTCAAACGCATTAAATCTTGAGCATCTGCTAGTAATACACGGGCACGAGCAACAACTTGTTCACCCAATGGTGTTAAACGCACATTCTGACGGTCACGCTCTACCAGAACGCCACCTAACAATCGTTCAAGCTCCATGATGCCGCCTGATAACGTCGATTGCGTGACAAAAGAGCGGCGTGCTGCTTCAGTAAAATGCAAAGTTTCCGACAACGTAACTAAATATGATAGCTGTCTTAGTGAGGGTAATGCAGCCATAGTGTCCTAGTATGATGATTTAAAATGATGCGCAAATAAACCGCTAAGCTGAGGAATAAAATGTGCAGGGATATCATGCCCCATTCCATCAATTAATTCAAACTTAGCACCGGAAATTGCTTTTGCTACAGCCTTACCATGACTAGGTGGAAGTAAGCGATCACGAGAGCCATGTAAGACTAACGCGGGTTGCTTAATTTCACGGTCCAGTTGAAGTAAGGAGCCTGTACATAATATTGCTAAAAACTGTTGAAGTACACCAGCAGGATAATAGCTACGTTGATAAAGTTTGCGTGCAGTTTGCATTGCTTCAATCTGGTTGACGTAACCAGGTGAACCAATCAATTGAAATAGTTTTAAACTGTGATTAACAATACCTTCTTCGTCACGTGACTCAGGTTTGCCAATTAAACTCAAAAGCTGTTTCGGAAAAGGAGGGGGTAAAAAAGGCTGATTATTACTTGTAAACATGAGCCCTAATTTCTCAACCTTTTCAGGATATTTTGCTGCAAGAATTTGAGCGATCATCCCGCCCATTGATGCACCAATGACATGTGTCTTAGCCACGCCTAAGCGGTCAATGAGCATTGATACGTCATCTGCCATATCATGCAGAGTATAAGGGGCACCTTGATTACTTAGTCCGAGCGCAAAGCGACCCATCAATTTAACCGTATTTAGCCGTTTACCTTCATGACGTACTTTTGAAGAAAGGCCAATATCACGGTTATCAAAACGAATAACACGAAAACCTTGATCAATGAGTGATTTACAGAAGAAATCCGGCCAGAAAAGCATTTGAGCGCCAAGACCCATAATCAGCAAAATGGTTGGATGTTCCGGTTTTCCACCTACTTCTACATGTAGCTCAATACCATTGCCTAAGTTGACCTTGGTTTCTTGCATGAAGGATGTGTACGGCGAAATGTTAAACTGTAAGGCACTATTCATGTTATTCATTCCTTAAAGGAATACTCACAAAAGAGTATTCCTGATTCAAACCTTATGCTTGGGCTGGAATAAGATCTGGAACAAGCTTTGTTAAAGTTAAGCGTTGTTTACCTGCTGTTGCACCTAACAATACGAAACCACGCAATGTTCCTTCATTGTCAATTGCTTTAGCAAGCATACCATCGTCGAACTCTTCTGTTTCCCAGTTCACTTCTACATCCATTGGAGCTGGTAACACTGTAAGTGGAGCTGCAGGAGTTTTTACTGCAACTGGCATAGCAGGATAGTGCACGGCAGTTTGTTGTCCGCTGAGGGTTTTTGCAAGAGCACGAGCTTGCTGCATAATCGGCATTACATACGGAAGTAGCGTGCCATTTACTTCAGCGCAATCGCCAATCGCATAAATATCGGCTTGATTTGTTTCAAGTAAACTATTGGTAATAATTCCACGGCTTGTTTGAATATCTGCACTTTTAGCAAGTGAAATATTTGGCTGTAAACCAATCGCTGAAAGAACGATGTCGGCTACCAAAGTTTGGCCGTTTGCGAGTGTAATCGCATAATCTTCGCCATTATTAATTTTACTAACTTTTTCAACGGTTGTGCCTAATGCAAATTTAACACCAGCCTCTTCGAGATTTTGCTGGAATGCAGAAGCAATATGACCTGGCAATAAGCGACCTAATGGTTGAGGTGCCAAATCAATGACAGTAATGTCATATTCACTGTGAAGTAAGTCATTGGCGAATTCACAACCAATTAAACCAGCACCTAAAATAACAACACGTTTGTCTTTACGTTGAGCTAGATTTTCACGGAAAGCACGATAGTCAATGAGTGAGTTCACTACATGAATGTCATCGCTGCCATCGCCTGCAATTGCAAGACGAATTGGGTTAGCACCAACAGCTAAAATCAGTTTTGAATAGGGTTGATTCGAAATTACCCCGTCTTTTTCAAGAACAAGCTCATGACGTTCAGCTAAAATTTCTTTTACAAAAGTGAAAGGCTCAATACGCATATTGAGTTGGGTACCCATTTTAGCAGCATCACCTAAAGCAATCTGTTCAGGTGCTTTTTTACCTGCAAATGCATTTGATAATGTTGGTTTTGCATAATTCACTGCATCATCCGCACAAATCATCACAAGTTCTTGCTCTGGGCTAAGCTTACGAAACTCACGTGCTAAGGTATAACCTGCCATGCCTGATCCGATAATGACGATAGGATGCATTTTTCTCTCCAGAGTTAGAATTGTTTATTTAATACGGTGATTGGGAATATTCGTAAAAAAGACCATGTCAATCATGGCCTTTTGCTTTAAATCATTAGATTTCGATCATTTCGAAGTCAGCTTTTGAAACGCCGCAATCAGGGCAAGTCCAGTCATCAGGGATATCTTCCCATTTTGTTCCAGCTGCAATGCCGTCTTGTGGCCAACCCTCTGCTTCATCGTAAATCCATCCACAAACGATACATTGATATTTTTTCATGAGACTCTCCGCACTGATAAGTTTGCTCAAAGCTGCCTTTCAGTAAAACTATTCCATCTATTAATAATGTAACCACGATCCGGTCAATAATAACCAATGTGCCTTTGATCGGATATCAAATTTTTACGCAGTTCTACATTTAATGTAAAGCAAATAACGGAGTTTAATCATTCGTAAGCAAAGATGAATGGCAGGTTAGGACAAATAAGTGGTTTTTTAGGCAAAACTTGAGCATAAATTAATAATAACTAATACATTCTTAACGTTAATTTTAAACTTAATCTTGTTTGTGAAATTATTAAGAGATAAAAAGTTTCTGCTCATTTAAAACATTTATATAATAAGAAAGCTAAATAACAACAAATAAAGATTCAACAGATGTCATCATTAAACGCGAAAATTAAAATTCGGCAGTATAAGAACGGAATAAATCAGGGAAGTTAAGTATGGAAAATTTAGTATACGAAGTAGAAATTGAGGCACCTATAGAAAAAGTATGGGAATTACTTTGGAATAACGAGACATATAATGCTTGGACAAAATTTTTTGCTCCAGATTCCTCAATGCGTACCGATTGGCAAATCGGTGGCAAAACTTATTTCCTAGATGGTGAAGGCAATGGCATGGTTTCCACCATTGAAGAATTGAAAAAGCCGGAAATCTTGATTTTTAAACATTTAGGAATGATTAAGGATGGTAAGGAAGATTTAGAAAGTGAAGAAGTTAAAGGCTGGAGTGGTTCTCTAGAAAAATATTTTTTAAGCCAATACGATAATGTAACTACTTTAAAAGTTGAATTAGCCACCTTACCTGAATATATGGGTATGTTGAAAAGTGGCTTCGTTCAAGGTTTTGAGGTGATTAAGAAATTAGCAGAAGAAAAATAGGCAATCGGCATCAATTTAAGCCAAATATTTTTTATAAATTTTCATAATCAAATCATTGATACGAGAAGGGTAGGCCAAACGATGATGTCCGCCTTCAAAGGTTTCAATATTCATGTAGGGTGCAAGTGTTTCTTGAACCTGATACATATCAAGTTGCTCATCTCCTAATTCTAAATAAGCCATTTTAGGATTAGAGAGGGTAAGTTCCTCTTCGGAAAGCTGAGGATAATCAGGTCGAAAACTAGGCGTAAGACTTGGATTTGCCACAATCACAGCTAATTTATGTTGAGCGGCAGTTTTTAAGGCCCAATATCCTCCAAGGCTGTGACCAACCAGTAAATCTGGTTTAATCGTCTGAATAGCCTGATGATAGAAGTACTCAACAGACGCATAACTTAGGTTACGATAATCAACGTCAATACAAAATTTTTCAGGATGTAAAATGGCGTGGAACTTTGTCGATTCACGAGAAGAATCCAAGCCATGTAAAAATAGAATTTTCATTATTTACGACACAATCTCATTGATAAAATAAAAGGCAAAAAGGGCCTTTGAATATCGAGGTTATTTGGATTTTTTTATATTTTACTAAAAGCTTTAAAAAATGATCTTAGCGATTGGTCTAAGTCATTTTGCCTTTAAAAAGTACGGCTCGTTTCCATAAATTGTCTTTTTTCATTTTTGTTTGATTGAAATCATTCGAAAAACTCCTGCAATCTGTTAAGCTATGCCACTTCATTTTTACTTAATCGAGGCAGAGATGACGCAACAAAACGCTCAATCGACTTCTGAACCAACTATTTCCGAAAACGATTTAATTGCACAGCGTCATGCCAAATTAAAGCAAATCCAAGATGTTGCAAAGGAAACTGGAAAGAGTCCTTGGCCAAATACTTTTAAGCGTGAACATTACGCAGCTGATCTACAAGAACAATTTAAAGATCAGTCGAAAGAACAAATTGAAAGCGCTGAGCATGTCTATGTAAAAGTGGCCGGCCGTGTCATGTTAAACCGTGGTTCTTTCATGGTGATTCAAGACATGACAGGTCGTATTCAGTTATATGTTGACCGTAAAGGCTTACCAAAAGATATTCTTGAAACCATTAAAGGTTTAGATCTCGGTGACATTATTGCTGCCGAAGGTTATATCGGACGTTCAGGCAAAGGTGACTTATATGTTCATCTTGAAGGTTTTGAACTTCTTACAAAATCTCTTCGTCCGTTACCAGATAAATTTCATGGCTTAAATGACACAGAAGTTAAGTACCGTAAACGCTACCTTGACTTAATTGTGAATGAAGAAACACGTAAGACTTTTGAAATCCGTGCCAAAGTTGTTGCAGGTATTCGAGCATTCTTAAACAATGAGCGTTTCATGGAAGTTGAAACGCCAATGATGCATGTGATTCCAGGTGGTGCTTCTGCACGTCCATTCGAAACACATCACAATGCTTTGGATATGCCTTTATTCTTACGTATTGCGCCTGAACTTTATTTGAAGCGTTTAGTTGTGGGTGGTTTTGAGCGTGTGTTTGAAATCAACCGTAACTTCCGTAATGAAGGGGTGTCAACACGTCACAACCCTGAATTCACGATGATCGAGTTTTATCAGGCATATGCTGATTATAAAGACCTAATGGCATTGACTGAAAATATGCTTGAAAAGTTGGCTTTGGATATTCTAGGTACAACTGATGTTCCTTACCAAGGTGAAGTATTTAGCTTCAAAGGACCATTCAAGAAAATCTCTATGTTCGATGCGATCTTAGAGAATAATCCGCAGTTCACACCTGAAAATGTAGGTGATCGCGAGTTTCTTGCAAAATTTATTCGTGAAGAGTTGAAAGAAGAGGTTAAGCCAGGTTTTGGTTTAGGTAAGCTTCAAACAATCGTATTTGAAGAAACTGTTGAAACTAAACTTCGTCAGCCAACATTTATTACTGATTACCCAGCGGAAACTTCTCCATTGGCGCGTCGTAATGATGACAATCCACACGTTACAGATCGTTTTGAATTCTTCATCGGTGGTCGTGAGTTAGCAAATGGCTTCAGCGAGTTAAATGACCCAATCGATCAAGCTGAGCGTTTCCAAGCGCAAGTTGCTGAAAAAGACGCTGGTGATGATGAAGCAATGCATTACGATGCAGAGTTTGTTGAAGCACTTGAATATGGTTTACCTCCAACAGCAGGTGAAGGTATTGGTATTGACCGTTTGGTTATGTTATTTGCTGACGCACCAAGTATTCGTGATGTAATTTTATTCCCGCATATGCGCCGTAAAGAAGGTTAATCTTCTAAGATGCAAAAAGGCAGTATTTATACTGCCTTTTTTATTACTTTTTATATCTAGAAACTTACCTAATTATACTAATCTTAAGATAGCGTTAAAAAATGTAATTGCACAGTTTAACAATTGCAAAGTTGTGATAAAAAATTTAAGGTGTTGCTCATAAATAACTTTGAGAATTGGCTGGCATGTTTCTAAGAAAAACACTTTCAATTGCAATATTGGCAACTGCTTCATCCGCTATTTTTGCACAAGGTTTAGTGCTAAATAATGAAGACTTACGTACCGACTTAAACTGGTTAAATCAACAAGGTGTTATCAGTATTAGCACTTCAACTTGGCCGTTAAGTGGTGATGAAATTCAAAGAGCACTTTCTCAAGCAAAAGTGACGCATCCAGCTCAACAAAAAGTTATTAATTCAGTACTTAATGCGTTAAAAGCAGATAACAATACAGTTAAAGTGGGTGCTTTTGCTGAATCTGATATTAAAAATATTCCACAAGCATTTGGCGATAACCAAAAATCACAGTACCAAGGTTCATTAGAGTTTAATGCTGGCGGTGAAAACTGGGACGCTAAAATCCGAGTAAATGCAGAAAAAGACCCACAAATTGATAATGGTCAAGATGTCAATGTTGAGGGTTCATATGTCGCTGGTAAACTTTGGAATCAATGGGTAGTTGCAGGTCAAATTCCAACATGGTGGGGACCTGGACATGATGGTAGCTTAATTCGTGGTGATGCAAGTCGACCAGTTTATGGGGTAACTGCACAACGTGCTGTGCAAAATGCTTTTGAGACAAAATGGTTGTCTTGGATTGGACCTTGGCAATATCAAGCTTTTGCTGGTCAATTAGATGATTATAAAATACATAATGCAAAATTAATTGGGATGCGTTTAACTGCACAACCATTTCCTGCTTTAGAACTTGGTGCTTCTAGAGCGATTCAAATTGGTGGAGATGGTCAGCCAAATAGTTTTAAAGCCTATTGGAATGCGATTATCGGTAAAGATAATGGTTGTACTGAAAGTAGTTGTGTAGGCGAAGATAATGCATCTAATCAGTTAGCAGGTTTTGATGCTCGTTTACAATTACAACCGTTGTTTAATATCCCAGTCAGTGTTTACGGGCAATATGTAGGGGAAGATGAGGCGGGTGGTTTACCATCTAAAAAAATGTATTTGGCTGGAGCAGATTATTCTTCAATAGTTAATAATATGCCTTATCAACTCTATGCTGAATGGGCAGATACACGTACAAATGGTGATGCAAGAGGGATTTCATATAATCACCACCAATATACAGATGGCTATTATCAACATGGTTTCTCGTTAGGTCATGCGATGGGTGGTGACGGGCAAATGTATTCGGTGGGTGGCGATATCCGCTTTGATGTCATGAACCGTTTAAGTGGTCGCGCTATGGTGGTTAAAGTTAACCAATCTAACTTGGCAATCAATAAAGCATTCCCTAAAGATGATGAAATTAAAGCACTTGATTTAACGTGGACGCATTTCATCAAACCTGATCTTCCATTAAAAATTAATGGATGGGTAAGTGATTCGGATCTTGAGGGTAATGATGCAGGTGCATCTATTGGTGTTGAAATTCCATTAGAACGTAAAATGTTTGGTTTCTAAGATTAGATCATGTTTTAGAAAAGAGAAGCGATTAATGCTTCTCTTTTTTATGGCTTTTAAAGAAAACTAAAGACTAGAACATGATTTGCTTAAGTTGGTTACACAAGCTAGGATTACAAAGTTATGCAAGTGAATCAGCATATTACATGTATATGATTAAATCGAATATCAATATGAAAAAACAAGCAAAAGGAATCGGTTTTAAATCACTATAATGCATAACTAATGCTATAAGCCATATAAAGGCTTGTGGTTGGATTATCTATCACGAAAAATTGGAGTTGTTATGGCACTCGTTCCTCCACATGGTCTTCTAGGTGGTGGTTTAATACTACTTCTAGATTTTATGGGCAAAATGGATAGAGAAGGACGTGTTCATGACTGAATCAAGACTCACACATCTCAAACAGCTTGAAGCGGAAAGCATTCATATCATCCGTGAAGTTGCTGCAGAATTCGAAAACCCAGTCATGCTTTACTCAATTGGTAAAGACTCGGCTGTTATGCTTCATCTTGCGTTAAAAGCATTTTATCCAGCTAAACTTCCATTCCCATTATTACATGTAGATACGGGTTGGAAATTTAAAGACATGATCGCGTTTCGCGATAACATGGCAAAAACTCATGGTTTTGACTTAATTGTTCATCAGAACAAAGAAGGCCGTGAAGCTGGGATCAACCCATTTGATCATGGTAGTTCAAAATATACCGATATTATGAAAACCCAAGCTTTAAAACAGGCTTTGGATAAATATCAATTTGATGCTGCTTTTGGTGGTGCACGTCGTGATGAAGAAAAATCACGTGCAAAAGAGCGTGTTTACTCATTCCGCGATAGCAAACACCGTTGGGACCCGAAAAACCAACGCCCTGAACTTTGGAATCTTTACAATGGTAAAGTGAACAAAGGTGAAAGTATTCGTGTATTCCCTTTATCTAACTGGACTGAGTTGGATATCTGGCAATATATCTATTTAGAAAATATTCAAATCGTTCCTCTTTATTTCTCTGCTGTTCGTCCAGTAGTAGAGCGTAGCGGTACGTTAATCATGGTTGATGATGAGCGTATGCGTCTAAAAGAGGGTGAAGTTCCACAGATGAAGTCTGTACGTTTCCGTACGCTTGGCTGTTACCCGTTAACTGGTGCAGTTGAGTCTGAAGCAGATACGTTACCTGAAATTATCCAAGAGATGCTTTTAGCCACGAGTTCTGAGCGTCAAGGTCGTATGATTGACCATGATGAAGCGGGCTCAATGGAAAAGAAAAAGCAAGAAGGCTATTTCTAAGACAATTTCTAAATTTGTGGAGTTTGAGCAATGTCTCATCAATCAGAATTAATCAGTCAAGATATCTTGGCCTATTTAAAGCAACATGAACAAAAAGACCTTCTACGCTTTTTGACTTGCGGTAACGTAGACGATGGTAAAAGTACGCTTATTGGACGTTTACTCTACGATTCAAAATTGATTTATGAAGATCAATTGCAAGCTGTAACGCGAGACAGTAAAAAAGTAGGAACTACGGGTGATGCACCAGACTTGGCGTTACTAGTAGATGGCCTTCAAGCAGAACGTGAACAAGGTATTACCATTGACGTAGCATACCGTTATTTCTCAACAGAAAAGCGTAAGTTTATTATTGCGGATACTCCAGGGCATGAGCAATATACACGCAACATGGCAACAGGTGCGTCAACTGCGGACTTGGCAATCATCCTGATCGATGCACGTTATGGTGTACAAACTCAAACTCGTCGCCATACGTTTATTGCAAGTTTGCTTGGTATTAAAAATATTGTTGTTGCAATCAATAAGATGGACTTGGTTGAATATTCACCTGAGCGTTTCACTGAAATTCAGATTGAATATGATGCTTTCGTAAGCCAATTAGGTGATCGTCGTCCAGCCAATATTCAGTTTGTACCAATCTCTGCCTTAAATGGCGATAATGTTGTGAATCCGTCAGCTCATACGCCGTGGTACAAGGGTCAAACCTTGATGAGCATTCTTGAGTCGGTGGAAATTAGTCGTGAATCAAACAAACACGAATTCCGTTTCCCTGTTCAGTATGTAAATCGTCCAAACCTTGATTTCCGTGGTTTTGCGGGTACTGTTGCTTTAGGTGAAATCAATGTTGGTGATGAGATTGTTGCACTGCCATCAGGTAAGCGTTCAACAGTTAAAGAAATCGTTACTTTTGATGGAAACCTTGAGCAGGCTGTAGCGGGTCAAGCGGTTACATTGACCCTGAATGATGAAATTGATATTAGCCGTGGTAACGTTTTGGTACGTGCTGGCGAGCAACCGTTAATTTCACGTAGTGTTCGTGCTTCAGTGGTGTGGATGAATGAACATCCGCTCGTGAAAGGTAAGTTATACAACGTTAAGATTGGTACCCAGACTGTTCCTGCTAAAGTCACTAATATTCACTATCGAGTGAATGTGAATACACTTGAACATACTCATGTGGAAGAGCTTGAGTTAAATGCAATTGCAGATGTTGTAGTTGAGTTCGATGCGCCAGTTGTGTTTGATCAATATCAAGATTCTCGTTATACAGGTTCATTCATCTTCATTGACCGCTTAAGCAACGTAACTGTTGGTGCAGGTATGGTTGAGGCTGCTGTTGAATGGACTGCACATAGCAATCCTGTAACAGCTGAAGATCGTGCTGCACGTTTGGGCCAAAAGCCAGCGGTGATTGGGATTTCTGCACAGTTAATCGAGAAAGCTCAAGTTTTAGAAAGTTTATTGATCCAACAAGGTGTAGTTGCGATTGCAAAAGCCAACTTAACTGCTGATCAAATTACTTTATTGCGTGAGACAGGTGTTGTAGTTATTACTACGGCTGTGGATGGTACAGATACAGAAGTTACTGCTGAAACCGTTGAAGAGGCAGCTGAAAAAGTTGTGGAATTAGTTCGTCTTTAATAGACTGAATTGATTTTGAAAAAACCCGCGTAAGCGGGTTTTTTTGTATTGTGTATACTCTATATTTTTATATAACTACATCTCTAATATATGAAACTTGAAACCCTTAATAAAAATGCTGAATTCTATATCGCTTCACTAGCTTTGGGAGTTTTAGAGGGAATGAAACAGGGAATTCTTTCTCCTGAAGCTGGAATATGGTCTTTAGCAAGGTCGAGCTTTTCTAATGAACTTTTAAAATCTACAATAATTTCTAACGATCTAAAATATGTAATCGCATGTTTTGATGAGATTGATGCTTTATCTAGCTTTGATGGAGGAGAGGTAAAGCAACAGCAAATGATTGATGAATTGAAAGAGAGATGTCTAAGTTGTTTGCAGGGGGTTGATTATAAAAATCTTGATATGAAAATGACATCTTCAATAAATGATGAAGATGATTTATAGATTATGTCTGATTGTTCCGCTTATCAAGAAGCTGGAATAATCAAAAAATTAAAAAATATTTTGGGTTTTTTGAATCAGATGCTCTTTTATATCTTTAGGATAGTTCTGAATCATCTTTAAAAATATATCTCGATCACCTTGATATAAGGCACGTGTTGCTTCTTCGTAATTTGGCATATTGCCCAACATGGCAGACATAAAACGGTCGATGGCTTGTTTAGCGAGCATAATATTACCTTCAGAATTTGAGTTATTTAACTCTTTATCAATTAACTTACGAATTACTGCTGATGCACTCGCACTTTGTTGATCTAACCAATCCCAATGTTTTTTCTGTAAAGTGATTTCACGAGAAATTACTCCGAGTTTAGGTCGTCCAACTTTTTTAATTTCTTCTGGTTCAGCATAACGTTGTTGAATTTCCTGTTCCGAACCAGAAAGATCAAGATCAATTTGTTGACCTGTTTGATCATTAAAAATCAGAATATTTTCCGTTGTTTTCGGAAGATCTTTGAGTTTTTTTGCAAGTTCAATAAGGGAGTCACTCGCAATAAGCGTGCTTCCAGTGAAGGCAGTATAGGTGATTTTAGTATTCATTTTAGCCATATATTTTTATCTGGGTAAAATAATATTATCAGGGTAAAATTAATTTGGCAAATAATTAAAATTATAACCAAAGAATTATTTGATTTTATGAGTGTAGTCGATGAAGTTAGGACTATAAAAATAGTCAAGATAATGAGCTATTTAAAATTTTACTCTGCTTTAGTATTGCTTTTATGAGAGAATACGCCTTTAGTTGTATGTATAGAGACTCCTATGTTTGAGCAATCTCCTGAATCTTTAAGCGATATCGAAATTTTAGACATTTTACAGTCGATGAAAAAAGATAAGCTAGATACGGAAGCAAATGAGATCATCCGTAACGGGGGAAAAGCAGGACGCCAGGAAGCACATAAACAGGCTTTAGTGGCACTGAATACAAATTTTGAAGAAAAGTTTGTAGAGGCAGTTACTCTTGCACTAGGTTTAAATGCAGCTCAAGCTAAAAAAATTCGCTATAAAAAAGATCGAATTCGTATTTTAAAAGCGCGTGGTATTGATTATTTAGCTATTGATGGTGCAGAAACAGCGCAAGTTTTGGCACAAATTTCACAAGCGATTGTTCGAGAAGATGCAATAGTTACTCATGACTTACATGACATCTTCCCATTTTGGAAAGAAGGTTGGCCAATGGTGCAATTTGATAATGCCTATAAAATTTTAGAAGAAGATATTAGCTTGCACTTTCATGCGTTCTTAGACGCCATGATTGAGTATATAAATAAATAAAAATAAAAGCCCCGTTTGGGGCTTTTATTTTTAGGGGAATAATTAAAGTGTACTAAAGAGCGGGAAAACGCCAATCACTAATGCGGTGCCCATCAAAACCATACATGTTATAAATGCCCATTTAAATGTGAACTTTTGATGATCTGCAAAGTCAACTTTAGCAAGACCGCATAACAAGTAAGTTGATGGAACAAGAGGCGATAGTAAGTGTACTGGTTGACCTACAATTGATGCACGAGCAATAGCTTCTGGGCTAATACCGTAATGTGAAGCCGCTTCAGCAAGAATTGGTAAAACACCATAGAAGAATGCATCATTTGACATAAAGAATGTCAAAGGCATACTGACTAAAGCGGTAATCGGTGCAAGATATGGACCCATGCTTGGAGGAATCATTGCGACGAATTCTTTAGACATCGCCTCAACCATACCTGTACCAGATAGAATACCTGTGAAAATACCTGCTGCGAAAATTAAACCTACAACAGCTAAAATACTATCTGCATGCATTGCGATACGCTTTTTCTGCATATCAACATCTGGATAGTTAATCAGCATTGCAATACAGAACGCTAGCATGAATAGCACTGACATTGGCAAAATGCCTTTGATTAATGCAATCATGAGAATAATAGTAAGTACCATATTTACTTTGCGTAAATGTGGACGCGTCGCTTCAGGATCTTTCGACACGGTAATATTGTCACCATGATGACTTTCAAGCTCAATCACGCCTAAACGTTTTTGCTCATAGCGGCCATATAAATATGCCAAGAAGAATAACCAACCAATACTAATGATCATTGGAAGGATCATTGGTACGAAAATATGGCTTGGATCAACTTGTAACGCACTTGCAGCACGAGCAGTAGGACCACCCCATGGCGTTAGGTTCATTACACCACTACATAAAAGCATAAGCGCAGTCATGATGAGTGTGTTCATTCCTAGACGTTGATAAAGTGGCAACATTGCAGCCACACAGATCATATAAGTGGTTGAGCCATCACCATCTAAAGAAACGAGAGTGGTTAAAAAGACAGTTCCTAGAGTAATTTTTAAAGGATCGCCTTTAACTTTTTTCAAAATCCATTTAACCGGTGGGTCGAAAAGACCTGCATCGATCATTAAGGCAAAATACAAAATTGCGAATAAAAGCATTACGCCAGTTGGCGCTAATTTTTTGATGCCATCCAGCATCATCTCACTGAGACCTTTAAGTTCAATGTGACTTAAACTTTCAAAGTAATGACCTAGGCCCCAAGCAATGAGAGAAAAAATAAACGGGATGAGAATTAAAGCAATAATAGGGCTTAAACGTTTGGACATGATTAAGTACATGAAGCACAAAATCATGCCAACACCAAGTAATGTCAGCATACAATCAATCCTTTGCCTATAGTTTTACTGAACAAGTTTATTCAAAACTCTGACCTTGGTTATTCTTATTAATTTTTATTAAAAAGACAAATAATATATTTAGTTTATTTGGTTAATATATATTCATTTGGATGGGTATATTTAGATGAAATACTGAACATATATATTAAGGTTATAATGGTTTTATAATAAATGAATGCTATTATAAAATAATATAAAGGTATTATAAAAATAAAAATTATATGGCATTTTTTTTAATTATATATATTTTGATGATTGAAATGAGAAGAAGAAGCATTTAGGGGCTTACTTTGAGCTAAGCTACATAAGTTTGTTTGCAATTTAAATGAGGCTTAATCGCTTTATAAGCAGTTAAGAGATATAGATTATTTTATTAATTTTCAGTATTTAAGCTTTAATAGAGTTGTTAAATAAAATAATAATACTTTTAGATTAAAAGAGCAAATTGAATAAATGAATCTAAAATAATTATTACATATATTTAAAAAAGTTATTTAGTTTTAAAAAAATACCCCAGCTAAATTGTGGGGTATTTAAATTAATAACGATTAGTTTTCATCAATTGATGAGTGGGTTTCGGTTTGTTCTAAAATTCGAGTTACAAGAAGTTGGTCAATTTTAAAATGGTCGACATCGACAACTTCAAATTTATATCCACCAAATTCCACAAAATCTGCTGGACGTGGAATTTTGCGTAAACGGTACATCATGAAACCTGCGAGCGTCTCATAGTTTTCTTCATCAGGCATTTCATCAATTTCAAGAGCATGTCTTAGGTCATCAATTGGTGTGCTGCCATCAATTAACCAAGAGTTATTATCACGTTTAATGATTTGCTGCTCTTCTTCAATAGGAGTAACCCAATCACCCATAACTGTAATCATGATATCGCTTAGCGTAATCACTCCTACAACAAGTGCATATTCATTGATAACGACAGCAAATTTCTCTTTTGTAGAACGAAAACGGTCAAGTAGTTCAGAGAGTGTGAGAGTGTCGGGAATCATGAGTACAGTACGAATGGTAGACTCATTTAATTGAGTTGGTGATTGATTATTTAAAATGCGTACTAAGAAATCTTTAGCATCAACATAACCAATAACCTGATCAATATTTTCATTACACACTAAAAATTTTGAGTAAGGATATTCTGCTAATTTTTGACGAATACTATCTTCATGTTCGTTTAGGGTGAAATAAACGACGTTTTCGCGTGTCGTCATGCTTGAAGGTACAGTACGTTCTTCTAGTTCAAAAACGTTCTCAATAAAATGGTGTTCTTGTTTTTGAAGTACGCCTGCTTGAGCACCTGCATCCATGACCGCTGAGATATCATCAAAAGTAATGTTATCTTCGCGTGTTGTATTGACTTTAAACAAGCGAAATAACAGATTCGCAATAGCATTAATTCCCCAAGCTAAGGGTTTACACACCTTAATAAAAACTTGAATCGGGTTAATAACGCTAATTGCAATTTTTTCAGGTGCAATCATTGCCAAGCGCTTTGGCATAAGATCGGCAAATAAAATAAATAGAGAAGTTACTAAAGTGAAGGAGAGGGCAAAACCGATAGTTTGTGTCCATGGACCTTCATAAAAGCGGTCAACTAAAGTGACAAAAAAGGGACGAAAAGCAGCTTCACCCAAAATACCGCCTAAAATTGCAACTGCATTTAGGCCAATTTGAGAAGCTGCAAAAAAATCGGCAGATTGTTCTTGTAGATCAAGTACTTGTTGGGCACGTTCTTCGCCAGCTTCGGCTAAAATTTTTAACTTTACTTTTCTGGCACCAGCCAATGCAATTTCAGTTAAAGATAAAAAGCCTGCTGCGATGATGAGCAGTACGATGATAATGATATTTTGAAAGAGACTCACAAATCACCCGAGGTTCATCATTATTATGACTATGTTTTAACACAAAAAAGCGCTGAGGTAATCAGATTGATTGCTCAGCGCTTGAAGATAATGTCTAAAATCGACAATTGAATCAAAATTTACTTAATAGTGAGAAAATTGCGAATTGTTGGTTAGAAATTCACGATTTTCTTCTTCAATCATTTGACGAGCAACAAATAAAATAAGTTGGCGTAACCAGCGATGAGCTGGATGATGATGTAATAACGGGCACCAAGCCATTTTAAGTTCAAATTCTGGAATATAAAAAGGAGGATCCTTTATAACCAGTTTTGGATTTTGAGTTTGTAGGCGTGCCATTCGAGTTGGAAGGGTGGCAATCAAGTCAACATTTTGAGCAAGTAATGCTGGCATTTGGTAGTGACGCGTAAATACAGAAATTTTACGACGTTGACCAATACGTTCTAATGCCTGATCGATCCAGCCTAAACCGCCTTGTTTATCTGGATTTACACCAAAGCCTACACCCATACCTGTTTTAGAAACCCAGATATGTTGCGCATCTAGATAACTTTTTAGATTCAAATGGGTTACAGCAGGGTGTTTGTCATTAAGAATACAGCTGAAACTATCACGCCAAACTAAAACTTGGTGGAAACTTTGCGGTATTTCATTAAATCTATTAATTGCAAGATCAACTTTACCTTGTTCCATGTCTCTATAAGACACATCACTTGGTGTAAGAAAGTCGAGTACAACATTTGGAGCTTCAGAGCGTAGAGCTTTGACAAGACGAGGAACTAAAGTTGCCTCGGCATAGTCAGATGTCATAATGCGGAAAACGCGATTACTTGTATAAGGGCGGAATTCGGTACGGGGTTCCAAAATCATGGAAAGATCAGAAAGGGCATCACGAATACGAGGTTGTAATTCAAGTGCACGTTCTGTTGGGGTCATCCCTTCGGAAGAACGGATAAGAAGCGGATCATTAAATAAATTACGTAAGCGACGTAAAATATTACTCATTGCAGGCTGAGTTACCCCAAGCTGTTCGGCTGCGCGCGTAACATTTTTTTCACGAAGAAGTACATCAAGATATATTAATAGATTAAGATCTACTCGCTCCAGATTCATAAAAAAAATACCGAAAATAAAACCCTGAAATTGTTTCAAATTATGCCATATTTAATGATCATTGTGTGAAAAAATGATGAGAAAAGCGACATTTTTTGTAGGAATTAAGTAGGGTGGAAAGGCGTTTCAAAGGCACGATTTTACTGTCTTTGCTCAGTTTTGAATGAAAGAAATCTAAATAGAATATATTTATGAATAACTTCTCAATTTCTAGCATATCAATTGACTTTTTGCATTGGCAAAAATAGCCTAATTTACAATTGACTTTTAGATTTAAAAATGAGTGGAAAATCTCCAAAAATTGTATGAAAATAAGACTTATGGATTTTTTAGAATAAAACTCTATACTCCTTTAGGATAATTTTATTTTTATAAACAAAGTGTTAAAGTTTTTGGTTTTATCTATAATATCGATTTATTGGTATATTTTTTAAATAAATACTGAAGATTAACAAAGGATATTGGATTAATTGATTGGCTAAGTCTAAGCTGTGTTCATGAGGAAGCAGCTGGTGTCATAAGAAATTTAAGTAACGTGACTCTAGGCTTCAATCGATGAAATCCTAAAATGAATACAGGACAATATCATGACTACATATCAAACAGCGATTGATGCAGTACGTCAATTAAAAGCAAAATTCGGCAATACTTGGGCAGACATTAGCCCAGAAGATGCTGCTCGTATGCAACTTCAAAACCGTTTCAAAACTGGTTTAGATATTGCTAAGTATACAGCTGCGATTATGCGTCGTGATATGGCTGAATACGATGCTGACTCAAGCAAATACACTCAATCATTAGGTTGCTGGCATGGTTTCATCGCACAACAAAAAATGATTGCGAACAAAAAATATTTCGGTACTACAAGCAAACGTTATATCTACCTTTCTGGTTGGATGGTTGCTGCTCTTCGTTCTGAATTTGGTCCACTTCCTGACCAATCTATGCACGAAAAAACTTCTGTTCCTGCATTGATCGAAGAAATCTATACTTTCTTACGTCAAGCTGATGCAAAAGAATTAAACGATTTATTCCGTGCGCTTAAAAAAGCACAAGAAGCTGGTGATACTGCTAAAGCAGCTGAAATCACAGCTCAAATCGACAACTTTGAAACTCACGTTGTGCCAATTATTGCGGACATCGATGCTGGTTTCGGTAACGAAGAAGCAACTTACCTACTTGCTAAGAAAATGATCGAAGCTGGGGCTTGTGCGCTTCAAATCGAAAACCAAGTATCTGATGCTAAACAATGTGGTCACCAAGCTGGTAAAGTAACTGTTCCACACGAAGACTTCATCGCTAAGATCCATGCATTACGTTATGCATTCTTAGAAATGGGTCTTGAAGAAGGTATCATTGTTGCGCGTACTGACTCTGAAGGCGCTGACTTGACTCAAAAAATCCCAGTGGTTAAAGAGCCAGGTGACATCGCTTCTCAATACATCAGCTACTTAGATACTCAAGAAATTGACATTGCTGATGCTCAAGAAGATGAAATCTTAATCAAGCGTGATGGTAAATTACACCGTCCTAAGCGTTTACCTTCTGGCTTATATCAGTTCCGTGCTGACACTCAAATTGACCGTGTTGTACTTGACTGTGTGTCTAGCTTACAAAATGGTGCTGACCTTCTTTGGATCGAAACTGCGACTCCAAACGTAGAAGAAATCGCACACATGGTTAACCGTGTTAAAGAAGTTGTTCCAAATGCTAAGCTTGTTTATAACAACAGTCCATCATTCAACTGGACTTTAAACTTCCGTCAACAAGCTTACGACCGTTGGGTTGCTGAAGGTAAAGACGTTTCTGCATATGACCGCGCTAAATTAATGAGTGCTGAATATGACAACACTGAATTAGCTGCTGATGCTGATGACAAGATCCGTACTTTCCAAGCAGATGCTTCTCGTGAAGCGGGTGTATTCCATCACTTGATCACACTTCCGACTTACCACACTGCTGCTCTTTCTACTCATGAGCTTGCACAAGGTTACTTCGGTTCTGAAGGTATGTTGGCTTATGTTGCTGGCGTACAACGTAAAGAAATCCGCGGTGGTATCGCTTGTGTTAAACACCAAGCAATGGCGGGTTCTGACATCGGTGATGATCACAAAGAAATCTTCTCTGGTGACAATGCTCTTAAAGCACATGACGATGCTAAAAACACAATGAACCAATTCGCAGCTCACTAAGAATTGATTCATAAAAAAACCCGCTCAAATGAGCGGGTTTTTTTAATTATTAAAAATTATTTTTTCAAAACATAGTGTTCGGCTAAAGAGCCTTCAACTTTTTTACCTTCCATATCTAAAGCAGTTGCAGTATTTTCACCAATAAAGAATTTACGGTTTTGGCCTTTATCATCTAAGGTAATGACTGAAGTATTATCTTTGTCGAAAGTAAAGGTACCATGGGTTTCAAATGGGTTTGTATCACCTTTACCAAGATAAGTTTCGGTCAGCTCGTAGGTTTTATCATCTTTAAGTTCTAATTCAGTTTTAATACCTTCACAGTCCGCACATGGGAGAGTGCCTTTATATGTGCCGTCCCAATCGAGTGAGTTTTCAGCTGTGTGTGCGGTATCTACAGCATTATTATTTGCTTCAGTGGTTTGCGCTGGAGCAGATGCTTGAGTTGTCGTCTCGGCTTTATTTTCATTTTTGCTACAAGCGGCAAGAAGGATACTTAAGAGTGCTACTGATAATAATGTTTTTTTCATGATGATCTAAACCTCGGAAAATAAATAAAAAACAAGTAAACAGGCTATGAAATATAAGAGCCTAATAAAAGTTTAAGTATGTAATTTAATTTTAACAAAAGGTAATGTGAGTGAAATTTAATCAAAAAGAAAGATATAAAATTAAAAAAAGTATCCACTAAAAAAGTAAGTGAATACCTTTATATATTAAGGTTGAGAAGAAACCCCACCTAAAGAATCACAAGCTGATTTATAAAGTTGATATTGTTGCTTTAAAACTTCATCGAGCGGCATGTCGAATAACTCTTCACCATTCTTGTAACTTTCTACATATGAAGTCGCCTTTTCTTTGCTTACCGCTAAAGACTGCTGGTAGTAAGAATTGATTGAGCTTGTTGCAATCTGACTTGTCTCAACATTTTTACATTCAAAATTATGGAGAATTTTTTCTGCACGTGTGACCTCACTAGATTGGCCAAAAATACACCCAGTTAAAAAGACAAGTGGCGTTAACACGAAAAAAAGTTTCATGGAGAGCAAGTATGGAAGCAACGGTGGGCGCTATTGTATAAATAATTCCATGAGTTACTGTGGTTTTATGTTAGACATTGATTGTTTTTTAACTCATTAAAATCAAAAAATTGTATCTAATTTTATCATTTTGCTTATTTTTATATTTGGTGCGTATTTTGCTTATAACTTTAAGCACTTATTTTGAACATATGAACCAGAATGAATCAGGTACAAACGTTTTCAAAAAACTCTTTAGCACCATTTTGGTATGCGCGATTAGAGCTCGGATTTTGTTTTGAAAATTCGCGCACCATAATGAGTCATAGAAAGCACCATGGCCCTGTAAGGGTGCAAAAAATGCTCTGGCCTGAAAAAACAGGCGTATGTCATGCGATTATTGTACATCCTCCAGCAGGAATCGCAGGAGGAGATCATCTTACTTTTCAAATTGAAACCAAAGATCAAGCTTATGCGGTTGTAACGACTCCTGGTGCGGGAAAGTGGTATAAAACCAATGGGAAGCAGGCCTTTCAGCATATTCATCTTCATGTCCGAGATCGGTCTATTTTGGAGTGGGTTCCACAAGAAACGATGCTGTTTGATGGAGCTCTAGCACACTCAGAAACTCATATTCATCTTGATCTTGCTGCCAGTTTTATTGGCTGGGATATGTTGGTACTTGGGCGGCAGGCACGCGCTGAACGTTTTGTGCAGGGAAGTTATCACAACCAGTTTAAGTTGTGGCGAGAACAAAAATTATTGGTTGCAGATACATTGTTTTTTGAGGGTGAAGACCGTTGGCTTAGTTCGTGTTTAGGTATGAATAATCAAGCAGTAATGGGAAGTTTTTGGGCCGTAGCACCTGAGAAATATCGGTCATCATTTTATTTAGAACAACAGCTCGAACTCATTCGCGAATTGATGATGCGTATGCAAGCACCTGTAACTTTAACATTATTAGATGATGTAGTTTGTGCGCGTTTCTTGGGAAATGATGTCCGACATTGCCATGATGCATTTGCGGCAATAAGAGCAAGATTAAGACGTTATTGGTTTGAATTAGATGAAGAATTTCCGAGAATTTGGAGAACCTAAGTTACGTTAAATTGCGTATTTAAAAAACGATTAAAACAAGTATGCTGCTTTTGAGCACGTATTTTGCTTAAAGAAAGTTAGATGCTATTTAGGAAAGAGATATGGAACTCAATCCAACAGAAAAAGATAAATTACTTATTTTTACCGCAGGGCTAGTCGCTGAGCGCCGTAAATCTCGCGGCTTAAAGCTAAATTATCCAGAAGCTATCGCTTTTATTTCTGCTGCTTTGCTTGAAGGAGCACGGGATGGTATGACGGTGAGTGACTTGATGCATTACGGAACAACTTTATTAAAGCGCGAAGATGTGATGGATGGTGTGCCAGAAATGATTGCTGAGGTTCAGGTCGAAGCAACTTTTCCTGATGGCTCGAAATTAGTCACTGTTCATCAGCCAATCGTATAAAAGGAGCGTTTATGATCCCTGGTGAAATCATTACTCCAGATGCAGACATTGAGCTGAATGTTGGACGGCAAACTTTAAAGATTGTAGTTGCTAATATTGGCGATCGGCCTATTCAGGTGGGTTCTCATTTTCATTTTTATGAAGCAAACGATGCACTACAGTTTGACCGTGAAACAGCGAAAGGCTTTCGATTAAATATCGCGGCAGGCACGGCAATACGTTTTGAACCGGGACAAAGTCGAGAAGTAGAGCTTGTTGCTTTAGTGGGTAAGCGAGAAGTATATGGTTTTGCAGGCCGAGTCATGGGCAAGTTGGATTAAACATAACAACGATAATGAAAGAGATGAGTAATAAGTTATGAAAATGTCACGTCGTGCATATGCTGAAATGTTTGGTCCAACGGTTGGTGATCGTATTCGCTTGGCTGATACAGAGCTTTTTATTGAGGTTGAGCAAGATCTAACGACTTATGGTGAAGAAGTTAAGTTTGGCGGTGGTAAAGTCATTCGTGATGGAATGGGGCAATCTCAACTTTTAGCTGATGAAGTTGCCGACACTGTCATTACTAATGCCTTGATTGTGGATTGGTGGGGGATTGTAAAGGCTGATGTTGGCTTAAAAAATGGTCGAATCTGGAAAATAGGGAAAGCAGGAAATCCTGATATTCAACCTGACATTACCATTCCTTTAGGTGCTGCAACAGAAGTGATTGCGGGTGAAGGGCAAATTTTAACGGCAGGGGGTATTGATACTCACATTCACTGGATTTGCCCGCAGCAAGTTGAAACCGCGCTAATGTCGGGTACAACAACAATGGTGGGTGGTGGTACGGGACCTGCGGCTGGAACTTCAGCAACCACAGTGACTCCAGGTCCTTGGCATATTGCGACCATGTTGCAAGCCATTGATGATTTACCTATGAATATTGGCCTATTGGGCAAAGGTAATTTGAGTTTGCCAGACCCAATTCGTGAGCAAATTAAAGCTGGGGTAATCGGGTTAAAACTACATGAAGATTGGGGCTCCACACCGGCAGCCATTGATAACTGTTTGAGTGTGGCAGACGAGTTTGATGTACAGGTCGCTATTCATACAGATACCTTAAATGAAGGTGGGTTTTTAGAAGAAACTCTAGCAGCTTTTAAAGATCGTACGATTCATACGTACCATACCGAAGGTGCGGGTGGTGGGCATGCTCCCGACATTTTAAAGGCAATTGGACAAAGTAATGTCTTGCCGTCTTCAACTAATCCAACACGTCCTTATACCATCAATACTATTGATGAGCATTTAGATATGCTCATGGTTTGCCACCATTTAGACCCAGCAATTGCTGAAGATATTGCATTTGCAGAAAGTCGTATTCGCCGTGAAACTATTGCCGCTGAAGATATTTTGCAAGACTTAGGTGCAATTGCCATGATGTCCTCTGACTCTCAGGCGATGGGTCGTGTGGGTGAAGTAATTATACGTACTTGGCAAACTGCTCATAAAATGAAAATTCAACGTGGTCCTTTAGAGGGTGATAATGATTTTCATGATAACAATCGCGTTAAACGCTACATTGCCAAATATACAATTAACCCAGCCATTACCCATGGTTTAAGTCATGAAATCGGTTCGGTTGAAGTTGGAAAACTTGCTGATTTAGTGTTATGGAAGCCTGCGTTTTTTGGTGTGAAACCTTCCATGATTATTAAAGGTGGCATGATTGCAGCGGCACCGATGGGTGACATTAATGCTTCAATTCCGACACCTCAACCCGTGCATTATCGCCCAATGTTTGGGGCTTATCCGCGAGGGGTGCATAACACTTGTATTACCTTTTTATCTCAAGCAGCAATCGATGAAAAAGTTGCTGAGAAGTTAAATCTTAAAAAGTTAATTAGCCCATGTAAAAACACGCGTGCAATTACTAAAGCCGATATGAAGCACAACACATATTGTCCAGTTATGCATGTTCATCCTGAAACTTATGAGGTGCGGGCTGATGGTGAATTATTAACGTGTGAACCTGCTGACGTGTTACCAATGGCTCAGCGATATTTCTTATTTTGATGAATTTTATAGAGGTGATTTGCCTCATTACTCTAGATATGAAAGAAATAAATAAGGAGAGAAAAGCTAAATGAAAATCTATACCCAACGACTTGAAGATATTTCTCCTGATCAGGCATTTGAAACGGTTGAACTGACTTTTGATACCCGCCAAAAATCCCGCTTTCGAGCAGCTTTAGCGAGTGGCATCGATATTGGTGCTGATTTACCGCGTACTGGTATTTTGCGTAGTGGTTCATATATTGCAACGCAAGAGGGTGATGTATTACGTGTTGACGCGAAACCTGAGCGATTAATGCAAGTCACTGCTCAAACCGATTTTGATTTACTTAAAGCTGCCTATCACTTAGGTAATAGACATGTACCGTTAATGTTGACCCCTACAGCTTTGTATTTTGAGCCTGATCATGTGCTTGCAGAAATGGTAGAAGGTTTAGGACTTACAGTTTCAGAAACTGATCATCCGTTTGAACCTGAAAGTGGCGCTTATGCACAGCATAGTCATGATCATCGTTTAAGCCCAATCAAAGCTTTACATCATGTCCACTCATAGTGCCGCGCAATTACTGCAATTACTGACATTGTCTTCTACGGCATTGCCAGTTGGGGCGTATTGTTATTCGCAAGGTGTAGAAACGGCGATTGATATTGGCCTAATACATGACGAAACCTCGGCAATTGCTTACTTTGAAGAAGTGCTTGAGATGTTGTTGGTGAGGTTTGAGTTGCCCGTATTAAAGCGTCTCATGCAATATCATGATGACTCAGAACAGTTTCTGGTATGGACAAATTTGTATAAGGCCAGCAGAGAAAGTAAAGAACTCTTGGCAGAATCTCAACAGCTGGCATTTTCTTTAAATGCGTGGATTAAAGATGTTTTAAAAAAAACAGTTGAGGTTAAAAAGCAGTTTGGTTTCGTACCAGTCTATGCACAGCTATGTGGTCGACTCGAACTCAACGACATGGATGTACTTACGGCTTACACCTTTACTGTTTTAGAAAATCAGGTTTTAGCCGCAGTAAAAACTGTTCCTTTAGGACAAATGGCTGGGCAAAGAATTTTATGGCACTTGCATGGTTTAGTACCACAAGCGGTAGAGAAAGCTTTGAAGCTTAGTGATGAGCAATTGAGCAGCGCTTTACCTCGTTATGCCATGCTAAGCATGAAACACGAAACACAATATTCACGGTTATTCAGATCTTAAGTTTAGGAAAAAGGATAAAAATCATGACAGAACGTAGTCCATTACGAGTTGGAATTGGCGGACCAGTGGGTTCGGGTAAAACAGCACTTACACTTAATTTATGTTTAGCCTTGCGTAATAAATACAATATGGCTGTGGTGACAAATGATATTTACACCAAAGAAGATTCAAACTTTTTAACCCGTAATGAAGCGATGTCACCAGATCGTATTGTGGGTGTTGAAACAGGTGGTTGTCCGCATACGGCAATTCGTGAAGATGCTTCAATTAACTTGGCTGCAATTGATGATTTGTGTGAAAAATTCGAAGGCTTAGAACTCATTATTATCGAAAGTGGTGGTGATAATTTAGCTGCGACATTTAGCCCAGAGCTCTCTGATTTAACTTTGTATGTTATTGATGTCGCAGGTGGAGAAAAAATCCCTCGTAAAGGCGGGCCGGGTATAACCAAATCAGATTTACTCATTATTAATAAAACTGACCTTGCGCCAATGGTAGGTGCAAACCTTGATGTCATGGACCAAGATGCGAAACGTATGCGCGGTGAAAAGCCATTTTTATTTTCAAACATGAAAACACAAGATGGGCTTGAAGAAATTATCCAATTTATTGAGAAACAAGGGCTGTTTAAAGCTTAAGGAGAGATTATGGACTTCATAAAAAAATGGAGTGTAGCGCTCCTTTCATTATTGCCAGCACTTGCAATGGCTCATCCGGGACATGACCATGCACATTCTGGTTTTATGGCAGGGTTTATTCATCCGTTTACCGGTTTAGATCATTTAGTCATGGCTTTAGGTTTTGGTGTCTTGTTATGGTCAGCAGCTAAACAGTGGAAAATTGCTGGAGTCATTGCCTTAAGTACTACCTTAATTGTAGGCTTTTTAATAGGTGCTCAAGGTTTGGTACCAGTTAATATAGCTGAATACGGCATTGTTGCTTCTTTAGTTATTACAGCAATTGCTCTATGGACAAAATCAAATAAAGTTTTACCTATTGCCGCGGCATTACTTGCAAGCTTCCACGGTATTGCTCATGGGGTTGAGTTAGCACATGCTGGGCATATTGTTGCATTAGTAACTGGTATGGTTGCTGGTATGGTGCTCATCTATTTGGGTGGATTGGTGTTAGGTGCTGTGCTTACCCGATATGTGCCATATGGCAAAAAAATTGTTGGCGCCTGTGCAGCAGTTGTTGCAGTGATTGGCTTAAGCTAACTAAAACCTTGCAAAGCAAAAGGTAGCTTTAAGCTACCTTTTTTATTCGCCGACTTTTTGGTAGAGCCCAGCGTGGACTGTGCCAGCTTTAGTGGTTTTAACTTGTTGCCATGTTGCGGGAAGTTGAAGCTGAGATAAATCTCGGTCAGCTTCAACATAAATGTATCCATTTTTTTTAATATGAGGCTCGGCCAAGTTCGAGAGTTCATGCCATAAATCAAGACTATAAGGTGGATCTAAAAAAACCACATCGAACTGTTCTTTTAAGCGGGGTAGAGCTTGTTGAGCCGTTGCATTAATTAGATGACAGTTTTGGGCTTTTAATAGTTCAATATTATCTTTTAAAAATCGTGCCTGAGTTTTGTCAGGCTCAATCATATAAACAGATGCAGCACCACGTGACAGAGCCTCAAAACCTAATGCACCAGAGCCTGTACAGATGTCGAGAACTTGAGCATTTTGAATATCCCACATGAGCCAGTTAAATAGAGTTTCGCGTACTCTATCTGGGGTTGGGCGTAAGCCATCAATGCTAGCGAAAGGCAGTACTCGTCTTTTCCATTCGCCGCCAATTATACGTAATTGATTTTTCATTATTCATCGGCCTCATTGGTAGCAGGACGAGCAGGAGCAGCTTGCGGTGTTGATGCTGCTGGTTTGTTGGTGGTAGCTGTAGCCGATGCTGGACCAGAACTTTCACCGCCGCTTGGAAGTTCACCTGGTTTAATTCCTGCTGTCATTAGCCCGCCATTGACTTGGTGATTTGCTGGACGAATCGGGTTTTTCTTACGAGTTAATAGCCAGTAATCAAATACAGGTCTTGCAAGTTGAGCAGCTGAACCACCATGACGACCATTTTCCCAAATGACTGCAATCGCAATTTCAGGTTTTTCAGCAGGGGCAAATCCAACGAATAAACCATGGTCAAGTTGACGTTCACTCAAGGCTGCTTCGTTATAGCGTTTACCCTGTGCAATACTCTTAACCTGTGCTGTACCTGTTTTCCCTGCAATTTGGTAGAGGGGAGTACGAATACCGCGGCCAGTACCTGATTGAATTACATCAATCATGGCATCACGCATTTGAATCCAGTCTTCATCAGTGCCGTTGAATTTGATTTTGCCATCAGGCGCATTACGTACTGTAAATGGTTTTGCACCATGCGTTGCGCGTAAAACATGAGGCGTTACATGAGAACCATGATTTGCCGTAATTGCTGTTGCCATCGCAAGCTGTAATGGAGTGGCTGTAAACGCGCCTTGACCAATACTGACAGAAATAGTTTCGCCCTTCATCCATTTCGCTTTACGCGTACGCATTTTCCATTCAGGACTTGGATAAAGGCCTTCACTTTCACTTGGTAAATCGACACCTGTTTTTTGACCAAATCCAAATTGGCGCATCCATTGGTTCATTTGATCAATACCCATTTGATGGGCAAGAATATAAAAATAGGTATCACAGGATTGCACAATCGCTTTATGCATATTCACGATGCCATGACCAGATTTCTTCCAGTCACGGAACTTATGTGAATCACCAGGTAGATGGAAATAACCAGGATCAGAAATTGCTGTTGACCAGTCTACAATACTGTAGTGTAAACCTCCCATTGCTTCCATTGGTTTAATGGTAGAACCAGGTGGATATACACCCTGTACAGCACGGTTGTAAAGAGGTTGGTCTAAATTATCGCGTAGTGAACTGTAGTCAGTATGACTAATTCCAGTCACAAACAAATTAGGGTTAAAACTTGGGCTAGACACTAAAGCTAGAATTTCACCTGTACGAGGATCAATAGCGACAATAGCTCCACGACGACCTGCGAGCTGCTGAGAAGCGACAACTTGTAAACCGTAATCTAAAGATAAATAGAGGTCATTACCGCGAGTAGGGTCTTTACGACCTAAATGACGTAATACATTACTATGTGCATCTGCTTCAACAGATTCGTAACCGGGTGTCCCATGTAGTAGGTCTTCATAGCTTTTCTCAACACCAATTTTTCCAATTAGGTTGGTCCCAGCATACAAGTCTTTATCAATACTTTTTAATTCTTTATCGTTGATACGCCCGACATAGCCAATCACGTGAGCAAATAATTCACCGTGTGGATAATAGCGAGTCATTTGTGTCTCGATTCTAACACCCGGAAACTTATATTTAGCCTCACTAAATTTAGCAATATTGGCTTCAGTTAGATTAAGTTTAATCGCGACGCGTTCAGTTTTACGGGCAGTTTTTATACGGCTTTTAAAACGGTCAATATCTTCTTGCGTTAAATCTAAAATAGGCTGTAATTGCTCAATGACACTATCAACATCTTCTACATCTGTTTTACTTAAAGTTGCTGTAAAAACAGGATAGTTATCTGCTAGTAATACACCGTTTCTGTCATAGATATAACCACGAGCAGGCGGAAGTGGTTGCAAGCGAATTCGGTTTTTGTCAGATGCAGTCGAGAATTCGTCGTAGTGAAAAATTTGTAGATAAGCGTATCGGCTAATTAAGACTAATAAGCAGATGGTCACGATCCCTACGGCAAAAAAGATACGACCTCGATAAATGCGCTTTTCTTGCTGGATATCTTTTAAAGGAAAGTGCTGTTTCATAAGGATCGACTTAATGACATAGGGTAGAAAAATAGCTGCTTATTCTAACGCAAGAGCGCTTAAAATATTGCATAATTTTCAAAGTTTCATTGCATTTTAATAAGATACTTTTTGACTTTGCAGACAACAAAATTGTAGATACTTGTATATAAGAAGCAAAATAATTCTGTTAAAGTCTCTCATTCAATAGAATAGGGTTGTTCTCATCATACGATTAGGGAAAATGGAGAAAATAATGAGAAAAATTTATCCCTTACTTGCAGTTTTGACAGTAAGTAGTTGGGCCCATGCTCAAGACTACTCGTTTCTTCCGGAAGCAAAATTAGCAGGACATAATGCATCTACTTGGAATGTGGGTGCCGGAGTTACTCAAAAATTATTACATCTTAACGGTGAATGGGTAAACCCATATGGTATTGCATATGCGAAAGCTGGCGCATTTTTGAATGGTGACAAAACCGCTGGTGGTCAAGTTGGCTTCCGATATCCTTATTATCTTACTGGCACAGACAAAAATGGTTACTATATCGGTTTCTATGCTGGTCATCTTGATAGTAAAGAGGTCGATGGTGATTTTAAATCCCGTTTAGGTGCGGGGGTTGATTTGGCCTATGTGTGGTTAAATTCAGAAAGAATTAGCACTTTTAGTGTGGGTATCGGTGCGGCTGAAAAATTAACTGACCAGAACGGAAATGTTGCTGCAGATACTAAACCACAAATTCAATTTTCTTATTCTCTAAGTTTTGGTTTATAAAACAAAGCAGTTTATCGTTAACTCGCCATAAGCAGAGCACAAATAAATACGAGAGTCTTACATGTTAGAGTACGTCAGTGGATTGTGGCAGACCTTTTTACACAGACCTGATTTTTGGGCCGTTTTGAGTATTATTCCCGTAACGGCTTTTGTCACATGGGCACATGTGTGGATGGCTTTAAAAATGGTATTTTACCCAATTAAATTTTGGGGATTCCATTTAGGACCATTGCCAGTAGGTTGGCAAGGTATCGTGCCACGTAAAGCAGGACGTATCTCTGGAATTATTACCGATAACACTTTATCTAAATTAGGCTCATTGCGTGAATTTTTAGAAGCAATGGATCCTGAAGATATGGCCCGTATTATTGGTGAACAAGTCGGTTTTGAACTTGAACATCTTATTGATGAAGTCATGATCGATCGTAATGCTGTGCTTTGGGAAAATCTACCTTATTCAATTAAACGCCGTATTTATGCTCAAGCACATAAGCAATTGCCGGGTGTGCTAAAAGAATTAGTGACTGAGCTGACCATGAATGTAGAGTCACTGGTTAACATGCGTGAAATGGTCGTGAGCCAGATGGAAGGTGATCGCCGTTTAATGGTACGTATGTTCTTAAAGGTGGGTCAAAAAGAAATTAACTTTATTTGGCATATTAGTGCACTGATTGGGATGTTCTTTGGTATTTTCCAAATGGTGGTTTGGTTTGTAGTACCATGGCACTGGACAGTACCATTTTGGGCTGCAATTTGGGGCTTTTTAACTAACTGGATCGCAATCTGGATGGTGTTTAACCCAATTGAGCCGCATTATATTCGTTATCCACAGATTTTTAGATTAACAAAAGATCGTAAGTTTCCATGGATTGTACCAGTTCTTCGAATTGGGACCTATAATGTCCAAGGCGCTTTCATGAAGCGTCAAGAGGAAGTCTCTGATGTGTTTTCGAGCGTAGTCACAGAAGATCTGATCACGTTAAAATCGATTATGACCGAAATGATGTACGGGCCGCGTAAAGATAAAACGCGCCGCATTGTTAAGCGTCATATTAACGAAATCATGGAAACCCCGTTAGTTCGCACCTCTTTACAGCTTTCTTTAGGGCCAAGAGAGTACGCAAGATTAAAGACGGACTTGATTGATCGTTCAATTGAAATTACGATGGGACCCGTATGTGACCCAGCACTGAACGCAAGCCGGGCACAGAAGATTTTTCAAATGTTTAAAGAGCGTATTCGTGAACTAACACCAAAAGAATTTCAGAATTTATTACGTCCTGCATTTCAGGAGGATGAGTGGATTCTTATTGTACTAGGTGGGGTAACCGGATTTATTGCTGGTACAATACATTTGTTTGTGGCTTTCTTATAATTCGATGTCAGGCAGGATCTATTGAAGATTAACGAGACTTTTTCTGCCGGACTTCATATTCATTGTTTTAAATGAGGATGTTTTTTATGCGCATTATTTTACTCGGACCACCTGGAGCAGGCAAAGGGACTCAGGCTCAGTTGATCTGTAAGCGCTACAATGTCCCACAAATTTCAACCGGTGATATGCTCCGTGCTGCGATTCGTGAAGGTACTGAATTAGGTCTAAAAGCTAAAAGTGTAATGGAATCTGGTGGTTTGGTTTCAGATGAACTTATTATCGGTTTAGTAAAAGAACGTATTGCTCAACCTGACTGTGCAAATGGCTGCATTTTCGATGGTTTCCCACGTACTATTCCACAAGCTGAAGCTTTGGAAAAAGAAGGGATTAGCATCGATCACGTGATTGAAATTGATGTTCCTGATGAAGAAATCGTAAAACGTCTTTCTGGTCGTCGTCAGCATCCAGCTTCTGGCCGTGTTTATCACACTGTATACAATCCACCTAAAGTGGAAGGTAAAGATGATGAAACTGGTGAAGATCTTGTTCAACGTCCAGATGACCAAGAAGAAACAATCCGTAAGCGTTTAGCGTCTTATCACACTGAAACAGAGCAACTGGTTGGTTTCTACCAAGGCCGTGCTGCTTCTGGTGAAAATGCTCCAACTTATGACAAGCTTGATGGCTTGCGTACAATTGAAGATGTACAAAAAGATTTGTTCAACATCTTAGACAAATAATTTAATATTGTTTGTGATAAGGAGCCCTCTTTGTGAGGGCTCTTTTCTTTGATTAAGTGCAGGAGAACAATATGAAAATCATATTGATTTTGGTGGTATTGCTGAGTCTGGCACTAGTAATATTTTTGGCTTTTCAAAGCTACAAAATGCTAAGACAGGTTCAAAAACAAGCAAAAGAAGAGCGTAATGAAAAAAAGCGTCTAAAGTAAGTTTGATTGGGTATGATCCCTATACCCAACCATATTTTTAAGCTTCAATATTTTTAATGGCAATTTGCTTTTGTGCGCCAAATTCAAAGCGATCAGGCCAGTTACAGACATCTGCAACAACACATTCTGCACATTTCGGTTTACGGGCGATACAACAATAACGACCGTGTAATATGAGCCAGTGATGTGAATCTAAAATAAATTCTTTAGGAATGACCTTAATTAAGCGGTGCTCAACCTCAAGAACATTTTTACCTACTGCTAAACCAGTTCGATTTCCTACTCGGAAAATATGAGTATCGACAGCCATGGTGGGTTGTCCGAAAGCCGTATTTAAAACCACGTTAGCTGTTTTACGCCCGACACCCGGTAAAGCTTCTAAATCTTTTCTGTTGCTTGGAACTTCGCCGTTAAATTGTTCCATTAAAATCTTACAGGTCTTGATGACATTTTCGGCTTTTGCGTTATAGAGACCAATTGTCTTGATATATTCCTTTAACCCATCTACGCCCAAGTTATAGATTTTCTCGGCTGTATTCGCCACAGGGTAGAGTTTATCAGTTGCTTTATTAACACTTACATCGGTCGCTTGAGCTGACAACATAACTGCAATAAGTAGCTCAAATGGAGATGAATATTTTAACTCGGTTTGAGGTGAAGGTCGTTGTTCGCGAAGGCGTTCAAAGAAAATTTGAATCTGCTTTTTCGTCATATTCTTGACGGCCATTCAGACCTCCTGTAATTGCATGAGTTGCTGTTGAAGTTCTTCAAGTTGAAGACGTTTTTTAGCATCTTCACGTACACTGAGTTGTTTTTCCAGTTTCTTAATTTGCGTACGAATTTTCGCTAACTCAATTGTAGTTTTTGCATCAGTTGACACAACTTCTTTGGGTTTCTCGATGAGCTCGATTGAAGGCACTTCATCAAGTGCCTGAGAGAACTGGGCAAACAGTTGGGTATCAATTTCAGCACGTACTACAGGCCCTTTACGGTGAGTACGACGTTTTTCTTCGCGCTGAATGTGAGCGTAATAACGTTGTCTTAAATCATTTTGTTCAGCAATACGCTGTTGCTCATTTGGTAATGCTTGCGTGTCTTCGACCAAATCAATGCAATCTACCGGACAAGGTGGAATACATAACTCACAACCTGTACATAAGTCAGTCAAGATGGTATGCATGAGCTTACCACTTCCAATAATAGCATCTACAGGGCAAGCACTAATACATTTGGTGCAACCAATACATTCATCTTCTCGAATAATCGCTTTCATTCGCTGAGGGCGCCCATCGGCCTGTACAGGCCATACGCTAGTTTCAGCGGTTAACACAGGACGATTTAATAGATTTGCGAGTGCATCGGCTACAGGCTGACCACCTGGAACACATTTATTTGCTTCTTCACCTTCAGCAATCGACTTTGCGTAGGGTAGACATCCATCACGATGTCCACATAAACCACACTGAGTCTGTGGTAATAACGCATCAATCTCGCGTATGAGAGAAATAGATGAATTCATAGTGGGCAAATAGCTTGGTTAAAACGATGCGATAATGAAGAAAAACCTAAGTAAGGTCAATGGATTTTAACGAATTTATTGGCTTTTTGATTGACCTAAAATGTAGCCAATATTGCACAATAATGGATCAATAAAAATGAAAAGATAAATTAATATTTCTTATTTTTAAGTAGTTTTTCTAAAAATAACTTTTTGATAATTAAGGTAAATAAAATAATTTAAAATAAGTATTGTTAAAATTGATGGAAAGGGATTTAATATTTTGCTGCTAAATGATGCATTTAAAAAATGTATTGCACCAATTTAATTCATTACTATGCTGAGGACCGTGCATTGAAATACAACAACCTGAATGAATTCCTGAATTACGTGCAAGCGCGTGATCCGCATCAACCTGAGTTCTTACAAGCTGTCGAAGAAGTAATGACGAGTTTGTGGCCATTCATTGAAAAAAATCCGGAATATGCAGAGCAGGGATTGCTAGAACGTTTGGTTGAACCTGAGCGTGTGATTCAATTCCGTGTTTCATGGATGGATGATCAAGGCCAGACTCAAGTTAACCGTGCTTTTCGCGTTCAATACAATTCAGCAATTGGTCCATTCAAAGGTGGAATGCGTTTCCATCCATCGGTCAATCTATCAATTTTAAAATTTTTAGGTTTTGAGCAGACTTTTAAAAACTCACTTACTACTTTACCAATGGGTGGGGGGAAAGGTGGTTCAGATTTTGATCCTAAAGGTAAATCTGATGCTGAAATTATGCGCTTCTGTCAGGCACTCATGATTGAACTTTATCGCCATTTAGGACCAAATACGGATATTCCTGCGGGTGATATTGGTGTGGGTGCGCGTGAAGTGGGTTACATGGCTGGCATGATGAAAAAGCTGAGTAATGACACCGCTTGTGTTTTTACCGGTAAGGGAATTTCATTTGGTGGTAGCTTAATGCGTCCTGAAGCAACTGGTTATGGTACGGTTTATTTTGCAGAAGAAATGCTAAAAGCCCGTGGACAATCTTTTGCTGGTAAAACTGTTTCTGTTTCAGGCTCTGGTAACGTTGCACAATATGCGGCAGAGAAGGCAATGTTTTTAGGTGCGAAAGTGGTTACTTTATCGGACTCTAATGGCACAGTTTATTTAAAAAATGGCTTTACAGATGAGTTACTAGCTGAAGTTATGGAACTCAAAAACGTTAAACGTGGCCGGATTTCAGAGTTCGCTTCTAAACATGGTTTTGAATATTTTGAAGGAAAAACGCCTTGGCATATTCCTGTCGATATTGCTTTACCATGTGCTACACAAAATGAATTAACAGGTGAAGACGCTAAAACGCTTATTGCAAATGGTGTCATTTGTGTAGCTGAAGGCGCTAATATGCCATCTACACTTGAAGCAGTTGAACACTTTATCGAAGCGAAAATTTTATATGCCCCAGGTAAAGCATCTAATGCGGGTGGGGTGGCAACTTCTGGTTTAGAAATGTCTCAAAATGCAATTCGTTTAGGCTGGACCCATGCTGAGGTCGATGAACGCTTACATGCAATTATGAAAGATATTCATGCCAATTGTGTTAGATACGGTACTAAAGAAGACGGTAGTGTGAACTATGTAGACGGTGCCAATATTGCCGGTTTTGTAAAAGTTGCTGATGCAATGCTTGCTCAAGGTATTTTCTAATATAGAAATAAAAAAATCCGATGCTTAAGCATCGGATTTTTTTAGTCTAAAAACTTATTTTTTAGGTTTTTTTACTAACTCTTGTTCTACAACCATATCTAATACATCTGCTTGACTAGATTGGTCTGCAGCTGGGTTTTTCACTTCAAAACGTTTTACACGTAAAATTACGCGTTGGTCTGGTTTGTGTTCAAAACCTTCGATTTGACCGTAATATAATGACCAGTTTTTGTCTGCGTAAGTTTTAACGCCTTTCTCGTCATATTTAATTTCACGAACTTGCATACAAGTTTGTGGCGCAACACCAGTACAAGATTTAGTTTCTGGAGCTACTTCTAGGAAAACTGTTTTTCCTTCAGATTGATACTTTGCTTCAGGTGTCATTTTGCCTGTGAAAGTATATTTCTGGCCTTGAGCATCAGATACTGTCAATGTTGGTTGATCAACATTTGTAGTATTGAGTTCAAATGGAATTGCACGTTTTTGGAAGAGGCTGCTAGAGAACTGTTCCTGTTTCATTAAAGCAGGTTCACACGCCATCATCGTCGACATTACGTCAGCTGTTACAATCGTATTATTTTCAACTTTCCAAGTTGTTCCTTGGCGGTTACAACCTGTTGCGATAGATAGACGATCATTTGTAAAGTTAAGAACGATTGGTTTTTTTGTATTTTCAGGCTGATATGACCAAGAGTAATCTGTTAAAGCTTGAGTATTAACTGCTTTTTGACCTTGGAAAATGTGTTTTTGACCAGTTTTATCTGTCACCGTTAAAATCACCTGACCATTAGTGTTGCTAATTTCAATTGGTAATTTTGCTTCATTAAAGATGCTATTCGACAATTGTTCTTGTTTCATTAAATCATCTTGGCAAGCCATCATAGTTGAAACTAGATTCGAAGTAACAAGTTGGTTGCCTTCAACTTTCCAAGTACCGCCTTGGCCATTACAGCCCGTATTAATGGCTAATTTACCATCTGCATTAAAGTTAAGAATAAGTGGTTTAGAAGCTTTTACATTTTGATAAGTCCATGCATATTCACCTAAAGTGGTTGCAAGGTTTTGTTGTTGCTCAGAAACAATTGGAGCAGGAGTATTAGTAACTGTTTGACACGCCATCAAAGAAAAAGGTAATAACGCAAGAATTAAATATTTAATTTTCATTTAAAAACTTCAAGTAAAAAAACAACAGTAATAAGCTTAAAACATTCTTAAAAAAAGAAAATGTAAACATTTGATTGTTTCGGTTTTTAAAATGTATAAGTTTGTAAATTATTCTAATTTTCAACAAAAATAATGGTATACCCCGCAAAACGGGGTTTTCTTAATAATTAATCAAAACGATAGATGTCCATTCCTAATGAGCCCATTGTGAAGCTACTATGAACAATCGTAAAGCGATTGCCTGTACCCATAGCAAAAAACAAAGGTGCAAAATGTTCAAGCGTAGGGTGGTTGCGTTTCACAAACGGCAGTGATTGCCAGGCTAAAACTCCATCATAATCTTGATGGGAAAGCTTATTAACGACAGTATTTCTAAAAGTTGAAGCCCATTCAGGAACTTTAGAGTTGTCGCCTTGCCAAGATAATTCTGCAAGATTATGAGTAATACTTCCCGAACCAATGAGTAAAATTTGTTTGTCACGTAAAGGGGCAAGCGTTTGTCCTATACGATAAATTTCTTGTGCACTTAAATTTGATGGCAAAGAAATTTCGACTACAGGAATGTCTGCATCTGGGTACATATGCAATAAAGGCATCCATACGCCATGATCACGAGGACGGGTACTATTGGCATGTGCAACAAAGTGAGCATCGGCCAATAATTTTAAGATTTCTTCTGCTAATGCTGGTTCGCCAGGCGCACTGTAGCGAATTTCATATAACTCTTTAGGAAATCCACGGAAGTCATGCCACGTTTCAGGACGAGTCGAAATACTTACTTCAAGTGCTTTACTTTCCCAGTGCGCAGACATCACAATGATTGCCTTAGGTATAGGAAGATTTGTACCTAAGCGATGTAGAGCAGGTCCCACTTGTTCCGGATCAAGTGCAAGCATGGGCGAGCCATGAGAAATAAACAGTCCAGGAAGCGTTTGTAGTTCCATTTCATTACACCTGATTTGAAAAGCAGAATAATAAGTATTATGCCAAAATCAGAACATGTTAAAAGTATCCAGATTTCAACGGATTGTTCTTAAAATGAAACGTTTGTTCCTTTTATGCACGGTGATAAGGATGATTGTGATTAATACTCATCGCTCGGTAAAGCTGCTCGATTAATAAAACACGTACCAACGGATGGGGCATCGTAAGTTTTGAAAGTGACCAATGCCAAGCGGCAGCTTTACGTACCTGATCGGATAAACCATCTGGACCACCAATCGCAAGTGCTACATCATTACCCTCAAGCATCCATTGTTTCATTGTATCAGCTAATTTTTCTGTACTTAGTTCCCGACCACCAACTTCAAGAGCAATTAAGGTTTCATTGGGTTTTAAAGCATTTAAAATACTTTCGCCTTCAATTTGGCAATACTTTAAAATATCCGCTTCTGAATCATTCTTACCACGTTTGGCCATAGGTAGTTCAATAACTTGGGTTTGAACAAAAGGTTGGATGCGTTTGAAATAATCTTCAAAACCAGTAAGAACCCAAGCAGGCATTTTTTGACCAATGGTCAGAATACGAATTTTCATGTTATCTATTCATTCAAATACAGCTGGCGCATTATACCTGATGAATGAAAGTATCTGACGATCTAAAAAGCTGGCATAAAAAACGCAGTCCAAAAAACAGTGTTGGACTGCGATCAAATGATCATCTGTCTGGAGTTCAGATGATCATAGAGAATAAAAACAAGGCTATCTAAGAATTAGATAGTTAAGAGTACTCATTTATTTAAATACTCTTATTACCTATTATGAGGATGGTTGGATATTTTTCAATCAAATTGTGTAACAAAAAAAAGAGAGCCGAAGCTCTCTTTTTTATATTTTTAATTAGTGACGTGCTGCTTTTGAGCCTTCCACCGGTTTTACAATCGGTGTTTTAGGTAAAGGCTTTGGCATCGAAACTAATGCTAAAGGTAAGATGTCATCAATACTTTTCACAGCTTTGATTTCTAAACCTTCTTTAACATTCGCAGGAATTTCTGCTAAGTCACGAACGTTATCTTGAGGAATAAAGACAAGCTTGATTCCACCGCGGTGTGCTGCAAGAAGTTTTTCTTTTAAGCCACCAATACGCATTGCACGACCACCTAAGCTTGTTTCACCAGTCATTGCAATATCAGGACGAATTGCAATACCTGTAAATGCCGATACAAGCGCAGTTGTTAATGCTAAACCAGCAGATGGACCATCTTTTGGTGTTGCACCTTCAGGTAAGTGAACGTGTACATCAGTTTCTTCAAAACGAGAAGCTTCAATACCTAACTCATCCGCACGTGTACGCACTAAAGTCATTGCTGTAGTAATAGATTCTTTCATTACGTCACCGAGTGAACCGGTTGTAATGAATTTACCTTTACCTTTAACCGCTGCAACTTCAATGGTAAGTAACTCACCACCTACAGATGTCCAAGCTAGACCATTTACACGTCCCACTTGTGCTTCATCTTCTGCAATACCAAAGTCAAACTTATGTGGACCTAAGTATTCTGGAAGATTGGCAGAAGTCACATCAAGCTGTAAGTTTTTAGACTTTTTACTTACTGCTTCTTTTACCACTTTACGTGCAATTTTAGACACTTCACGTTCTAAACTACGTACACCAGCTTCACGTGTATAACGTTGAACAATGTCACGGATCGCTTCTTCATGAATTGTTAACTCTTTTGGACGTAGACCATTGTTCTTAATTGCTTTTGGAACAAGATAACGTTCAGCAATGTTAACTTTCTCATCTTCGGTATAACCCGGTAGACGAATAACTTCCATACGGTCAAGCAAGGCTTCTGGAATATTCATACTGTTTGCAGTACAGATGAACATCACTTCAGATAGGTCAAGATCAAGATCTAAATAGTGATCGTTGAACTTGCTATTTTGTGATGGATCTAATACTTCAAGCAATGCAGAAGCAGGATCGCCACGGTAGTCTTGCGCCATCTTGTCAATTTCGTCGAGTAAGAACAATGGATTCTTCACGCCAACTTTTGTTAAAGATTGCACAATTTTACCTGGCATCGCACCAATATAAGTACGACGGTGACCACGAATTTCAGCTTCGTCACGTACACCACCAAGTGCCATACGAACAAATTCACGACCTGTTGCTTTCGCAACAGACTCACCAAGTGAAGTTTTACCTACACCAGGAGGGCCTACTAAACATAGAATCGGACCTTTGAGCTTTTTAACACGCGACTGAACAGCTAAGTATTCAACAATACGGTCTTTAACATCATCTAAGCCGTAGTGATCTGTATCGAGAATTTCCTGTGCTTTCGCAAGGTTGATACTCACTTTGCTCGCTTTATTCCACGGCGTATCTAAAATTACTTCTAGATAGTTGCGTACAACAGCTGCTTCACTAGACGCTGGTTGCATTGCTTTAAGCTTACGGAACTCAGCTTCAGCTTTTTTACGTACGTGTTCAGGTAAATCAGCTTCAGCAAGACGTTTCTCTATTTCAGCAACGTCATCTTCAGCACCGCCATTCATGTCAGAAAGTTCACGTTGAATGACTTTCATTTTTTCATTTAGAAAGTATTCACGTTGGTTTTTTTCCATTTGGCGTTTTACGCTGTCATGCAAAGTTTGTTCAATTTGCTGTTCAGCAGATTGATTTACCAAGTAGCTCATAAGCTCTTGCAAATGTGCTTCAAACTCATCGTGCTCTAAAAACTTCTGTTTAATTTCAATATTTAGAGGCACACGTGTTGCTACGAAGAACATGAGTTGTAGCAAGTCTTCAATTTTATTAGCCGCAGCAACGAGTTCGCGTGCATTACGTAATTTTGCTTCAGCATATTGAGCAAATAAAGTACGTAACTCTTGCAAACGAGTTTCTTGAGTAGCTTTATCTACGTTAATTGTCATTGGACTTAAGCTGTGTTCAGCAGTCAAATGGCTATCTTCATCGATAATCTTTTCAAGTTTAGAGCGATGTAAACCTTCAATAAGTACTTTAATGCAGTTTTCATCATTCTCATGATTTACGACTTGAACAATCTTAGCGACAGTTCCGTACTGATAAAGGTTATCGTGATCAATTTCTTCTGTAAGCGAATCTTTTTGCGCAACTACAAATACTAAATTGTCACTGTTACGAGCCACATCAACTGCATTGATCGATTTTTCACGACCCACGAATAACGCAATTTGCATGTGTGGGTAAACCACAACATCACGCAACGCTAAAAGTGGTAATACACTTGGAACCTGAGGCTCTAAGTCAGTTTTTTCATTCATAATAAGTTCAGACATGGGCACTCCTAATGAGTGACAACGAGGTTGCCATGTTTTTTATAGTGATGTGTATTTTAAAAATTACAAGGGCCTCACTAGAGAAAATGTGGAAAAAAGGACTAATTTAGTCAACTTTTTTTAAAAAATGTTATGAATCAAGAGATTAATTCTTAAGAAGAATAAAATTTTGTAGAAAGGATAGGTAATTTAGCTTAATAATTATGAAATATTCATATAGTAAAAAAGACGTTTGGATGGAAAATAACCATTTTCTTATGTCATTTGTCGGCATTGTATAATTAACAATAATGCAAAACTTATTTAATATTGAACATTAAATAGCCGTGTTACTATAAGTTGGTAAATCGGTCTGTCACGTAGAAGTAACCATCCTTAGGGTGGTTACTTTTATGATTTTAGGGGCATTAAAAACTTAAGACTAATTTTAATTTTCTATAAATATTATCTTTTAAAATAATAAATATGTTGAGGGGTGAGTAAAGCATCTAATGGCTGATCCCAACTCTGACGTTTTAAAGTATGTTCGATAAATTGAAATTGATGAGCTAACCCTAAACGATAAGGTTTGTGTTTTGCACTTGCCAAGGTACGATCATAATAACCACCTCCCATGCCAATACGCGTACCATATCGATCACATGCCAGAAGTGGCATGATCAATAAATCAAGTGATGAAACATGTTTTGCTCTAGTTGCCATCGGTTCTTTCATTCCCAATGGGTGATGCGAAAAACGTCGGTTTATATATTGGTTTTTAGATATTTTTACCCAGACTAAACGCTGGTTCATTGAACAAATCATCGGTAAATAAACTTGCTTATTCTTTTTAAAACATAATTCTATGAGAAGCTCTGTGTGAACTTCTCCAAAGGCATGCAAATATAAACCAATTTTTTTGGAAGAATGAAAAATAGGCAGGGTATTTAAATGATGAAGAACATTAAGCTGAGCTTGTTTTTGCTCAAATGAACTTAAAGAACGTCTTTTAGATCTTAAATTTTTTCTAATAAAGCTGAGTTCATTCATGTATAAATCTAACTAAGATTAAAGATCAGTCGTGCAAAATTATACCTATTTTTCGACAGCTTTATGGAAATAGAAGGGTAATTCGAAAATAACTTAAATTCGTTAGACCAAAAGTCATAAATTGATCTGATCTATTGTGTTTAACTATTAAAAATTCTATTTCTTTACGTATTGTCAGTATTTCTTTACATTTAATAAGGTTAAGTATATTTAAAAGATTAATGCAGAATTGTTAAGCCTATGAAGTTGAAAATTTTAACCATTACAATAAGTATTGGTCTGCTACTTGGTGGATGTACGAAACAAGCCGAACCTGAAGCGGCAGAAGTTGATTATAAAGCTCAATTTGAAGAATCAGATCGTAAAATAGGAGAGTTTTTAGATCAACTAGATAACCCGAATACACCGCAAGAAGTTAAAGTCAAAATCTTATGTCATGACTATCCAGAAGTTTATAAGACCCAATATATGCCTGCCTTAATAAAAATTTCGCCTAAACCTTATACTGAAGAGAAATTATTATCGGATTTGAAAAGTGCGACTGACTACTATAAGGATGCTTTTGCGATTAGATGCACTCAATAATTTTGTATTGAATTTAATCTCAAAAAATCCGATAAATGTGAATTGATTGGCATTATTGGATTGTGGTAAATTTTCTTCTGTCTTTATAAGTGAAAGTTTAGGGGATTTAGATATGGAAATCTTAAAGTTCTTACAGAGTTTTAATACAGTTGGTACCTACTTAACGATCGCTTCAACCGTTTTAGTAGGTCTAATTATTTATTTTTATGTGATTAATCCAGCATAAAAACCTTTAAAAGAAATAGGGGGCAATTTCCTATTTCTTTATTAATAATAAAATTTTGTAATTAATTTAAAGCTATAAAAATAAGGTAGGTATATGAAATTTAAATTATTTTTTCTTAGTTTTTTAGCTTTTGGCTGTTATGCCGATGAAAGTGTAAATGACCCCGAAATTTGTAATGTGGTAAAGAAAGTTTCTTATACTGTCATGGAAGCGCGTCAACAAAAAGTCCCATCTGAAGACTTGCAGCATATAGCGAATAGTCTTGAAGATCCAAAGGCAAAACAACTTTATCAAGATTTAATTACTTCTGCTTACTCAACCAAAGTATTCAAGACCAGCTTCTTTAAAAGAAAAGCGATAGAAGATTTTCAAACAGCTTGGTATCAAGAATGCCTGAGTAGAAAAGAAAAGTAATTTTGAATTCAGAGACTCATTCATCTCTAAAATAATAATGTCATGCATTATTAAATGCTTGAGAAAAAGATCGTACCGACAGGTCTGTATTGAAAGGCTAATTGAAATAAATTTTTGAACTTTTATTATTTTATTAAAAATAAATGCTCCGAAGATGCCGCTGCATGTGTCGTTACCCTGAACCCGATGAGTTCTCGGGTAAAAGTGATTTTATAGCACTACGAAACGATATTAGAGCATATATTAGCATATGAAAAGTATTTTTAAGTATTTGTATTTTAATAAAAACACCTAAAACAATACTAAACCTCATGTCATAATTCGACAATATACTTAATTTGCCTACTATCTGCCTATTTATTCAAATTTGCCTATTTTTAATGGTTTTTAGCCTATTGTTTGCCTATTAAATTTTTACAAAAAAAGGCGGTTAAACCGCCATTTGTGATGTTGATTGGATGCGCTGCCGTTCAATATAAGCTAAAACATCAGCTTTTTTATAAATAATTTTTCGATAGTGAACTTTTGCAAAAGGAATGCCGCCACCTTCACAGCGCTTTTTCTGCAACCATGAGGTTGAAACATCAAGTATTGCCGCAAGTGATTCTGGTGAAAATTCTTCATCATCATTGGCGGCATTAAATTTATCAATCTCAGCTTGTTTATCAATACATTTCATTTTGTTAGTTCCTCAATTCATTGCGTTCTTGTTTCAAACGCATCACTAAATTATTCAGGGTAACGTTCACCGTCTTTTCAAAATTCTTAGTTGATTGAAATTCAGCAAACTGAGATAGAGCTAAACCAAAAATGTGGTATGCAAATACTTTTGCTGCTTCAGGATTGTTTTTAAGTAGCTCTTCAGTACTTGGGCAAATAATATTTTGAAAGATATGTGCTGCTACTTCAGCAGGTGTGCCTTCAAAGCGGCTCGGATTCAAATTTACTTCACCTATAACTTTACTCATCCTTCAGCTCCAATTTCATTAGGTATATTCATTAGTGGCTTCCAAAGGGTAACTTTCTCAAAATCCAAATCCCAGCCATCAAGTAACTCACTCCACCATGCAAGACCTTCATCTCCTTGATATAGGCCTGCTTGAATAATATTTCCCTTAAATACAACCAGGACATCAGTTTCTAATTCAGGAAGTTGTTCTTTAACTGAAATCCACTCTGGCACCGCCTGAGCTTTGGCTTTTTCTTGCCATGAATACCAAGCACCATTTATGAAATAAACACAATGCAAGTGATCAGGCTTATTAGACTTATAGTTCATGCTTAAAGTAGAGAAGTAAAATTCTTCATTGACCAAAATACTTTTTATCTGTGGCAACGCCTCAAAAGCCTCTCTTTCCTTATTCAAATCGATCATTCAAGCCACCATCTTATAAATACGTTTAACTTCGTGATTCAGCTCATCCATTGCTGAACGACCTTCTTTGAAATACTTCAAAAGCATTAATTTGTAGCGCTCTTGAGCTGCTTTGTTCATCACACCTTCATTGGTCAAGGTGAGAGTGGCTTTATTACTTTTAATAAGGTTTACGCCGAGAGGTGTGCCTCTACCGCGATAACCTGCATTCACATTGAAGACAATGAACTTCTCGAAAAGCTGCTGGGGTAGCAGCTTTGGTTCGAAAAGAAACTCAGGAATATTCTCTTTCGACATTAGAACGGTTCCTCCAGTAAGTAATCTGGATCGTTAGAAGGCAGGCTTTCTAATTCAGCTCTACGCTTTCTTACGTATCCCATAAGCTTTGGTTGAATCTGTGGATCACGAGCAGACACATCAATTTCAAGTGTATCCAAGGTAGTAAGATCTGGTGCATTCTGGATCTGAACCATTAGAGAAGGCGGTTCACTCTCTACAGGCTTTTCATCCGCGAGTTCTGTTAAACGCTTATGAGTAGCTTTGAGCAAAGGGTCCATTTGTTTCTCAGACCAAGTACGGGTATAGCGATAAACAGCATTTACTTCGGCAGGTGTTTTTGACTCAGATACGCGCTGTAAAAGAGTCTCTAATGTTTTTTGATATTCTGGATCTAATGTTGAGTTATTAGTTTCTGGAACTAATAGATCCTCAGAAGCGGTGACATTGGTTTGCTCAGTAATAATAATTGAGGCCTGATTTGCTTCAGCAATAACTTCAGAAGTCTTTTCTGAAACTACTGTTTGTTCAGTTTTTACCTCATGCTTTTTATTAGTACGCTTTTTAGATTTTTTATCTTCAGCCTCTAGCATTTCAACTGTTTTAAGAGGGGCATCGTTTATTGATTTACCTCCTAATAATTTGCAAAGTGCTTCATACTGTAATCGGGCATTATCTAAATCACGTTGTGCAAAGCCACCATCAACCATTGTGACAATGCCATAACCCACACCTTGATAAATATGCTTCTCAATAAAACCAGCGGGATTAATAACAAATACTTCTGTACCAACTTCTAATTCATCAACAGTTAAAGGCTTGGTAAGTGTGATGCCAGCTAATTCAATGGTTTCAATCTTTAAACAGAATTCAAAGCCCGGTCTACCAAAAACAGAAGCAGTGAATTGATCCAAGTCTTCAAAATCCGACATGTCGTCAGCGTAACGACAAAGAACAGTTTTACCCTTTTGAAGAGCTGCAAATGCTTCAGATGCGGTTAATAAATTTTTCATGCAGTCATCTCACCTTTTGCAATATTTTCAATATCTTGTTTTACTGCTTGTAATTTCTCGGCTTCAATTTGTATAAGGGCGTCTATTCCCAAGTATTCACAAACTGATTTAACGTCTAATCCACATGCATCTATGAATGATTGAAGTTCATCGCGCTGTTCTTCACTAATAGTTGAAGGTAAAACTTCCAGTTCCAGCCACTTCCTTTTTTCTTTGTTGTAGGTGAATCCAAGGTTAGTTGCGTAGTGCTTCATGCATTCCCACATGTTTTTAATATGTGGATGGTTTTGATCTAACGTTTCCAGCAATGCATTGAAATCAGAAGGGTATTGAGATTCTTCACACGATTTATTCCACTGCTCCCATTCTTGCTGCAATTTCATAGTTACCTGCTGCTCAGGGGTAAGGGTGTTAAGATGGTCCTTAGTACGCTGAATCAAGTTAGCCATAAAATTAGCGTTCTCTGGCTTACGTAAATCAGGAACAATAATATTTCCTAACGCACCAGAATCTTTAGTGTGAAAACCTTCACCACCTTTAAACTTAAGTACTTTGTTAGTATTACCTTTTGCATCAGTTTCTTCAGCAAGATAGGCCATAGCATCAGCTAGGCGATAAATCTCTTGGCGGTTTTTACCGCCTAGATCTGGGCGTACTAAAGTCAATGTATCGTTTTTATCTTCAGTAGCATGTGCAATGAAAATGACATCTTTGCCAAATCCAATTAGTTTATTGACGAATAAACTAAACATATTGTTTGCAACGCCTTGAACATTTAGTTTTAAAGAACCATCACTTTTAGTATTTTTCTGATTGCTGGCTAGGTGAGCTTTAATCAAATCAAGTACACGACCGATAGTATCGAAGACAACTGTGTTGTATGGGGCTAAGTCATTTTCCGTGATATTAGCAATATCAAGCCAAGTCTCAGCTACAACAACATCACCGCGACGATTAGCACCTGTACGATAAGCACCTTTGTCAGCATCGATAATTAAGGGTTTATCAGCAGTCATACCTAAAGTTGTTTTATGCATGCCTGGGTCGCCATAGAAATAAACCTTAATGGCGTTTACCAAAATAGGTTGAGAAGGACGAATAATATTTAAAGCCATAATATTTTTGCTCCTATCGACTGCCAGTAAAGCCGCGTTCTTGCTTATACGTTTTGCGGTCCTGAGAAGAGATATTTGTTTCAAGTAGCTTTATAGCGAGCTGCTTTCTACGTTGAAAATCAATTTCTTGTGTGAGCACTTCCCAAACTTTCGGATATTCAGTTTTGAACTTCTCAACATCTAAAGGGGTTTTAACGCCATCCTTGTTGTTTTTGTACAGCACTTCGCCATTAGCGTTTGAAGTAAATACTTGCCAGCCTATGCGAACTGAATAGAGACCCTTTTCATCACGGCCCAAGTAAGACTTGTACCCGTCAGGGTGTTTTTTGAAATCAGTCATGATTAAGCCTCCACCAACTTATTACGTTCGATGAAGCCTTTAAGCAGGGCATTAATATTGCGGTGATCGTTGTAATCAGTGAAATCACTGTAAGACTTACCATTTATATCGGTAATCTCATTAATTGTGAGCTGAGTTACATCAACCGCAGTGAATTCTGATCCTTGAACACCGTAGCTGTCAGGATGTGTCTCAAAGTCAAAACTCACATTTACACGAAAGTCATCAAGTTTGATAACAGCAATACCAGAGGTTTTACCTGTGATTTTTGCAGTTTGTACGCCGTAATCACTCGGCTGTATTTGTGATGTAAATGTGTAGGAATTAGAAGATAAGCCTGATTGTGCAGTTTTATATTCACAAGAAGCTAAACCAGCAATCAAAAACAAAGCTGTAAAGCCTGTCACTTTGATGTGGTTGAAAGGAATTGCATTTACGTTCATAATTGATCTCGCAAGTTACAAAGCACATCGAAAGGTCAGAGAGTCGGTGTGCTTTTTTGTTGTCTACGAGATAAATATTAACTGTGGTTAATTTTATAGTCAATAGTAAAGTTAACATTGGTTAATATTTATTATTAACTTTAATTTATTTTTTATTAGCCAAAAGAAAACCCACCGTGGCGGTGGGTTGAAAAAGACTGTGTTTAGTCGTGGTTTCATTTACACAAAAAGCTGAATCCGCTTAAATTTCTTATTAGCCTCAATATGGCTTCTATAAAATTTATCTTTGTCTTCTGAATCAATAAATTCTTTAAATGTGCTTGCTTCAAGAAGTCTATAAATAAACCTTTCACCAGTTCTAAGCACTACTGTCAATAAGAAGTGTTGGTAAAGAACATGGCTGATATTGCGGGAATTAACTTCAATTTTTTTCATATTTTGATCAATAATTATGCTAATTAGGGTGGTGACTAAATTGGTGATTTATCGGTATAACTTACTATTATTTATTGAAACAAGGATGGCGATTAAATCTAATAAATACAATTGATAGTAAAAGGATTTTTGTATGTGTTTTGAAGATCATTTCTTTCATTGCATCACTATCTCAATCGCATCATAACCCAGAATACTTTTCCAAAAATTCATCAATCCATTCTTGAGCTACTTCAAGATTGGTTATATCGGCTAACTTTAGATTAGTTTCTTCTGCTTCATTAAATCCTTCAATAATAGCTTCAAAAATATTGGCTTCGCTAATAACCTCGCGTGCCATTTCAGCAGCGTCATAGCTCTGCTTGGCTTTTTTAAGTGAGGTTATTTGTTTATCAATTCCTGCACCAATTTTTCCTAATGCCAACTTAAATTCTTGACGATTGATCGTTAGCGCAGTTTTTGATTTATTAAGTGTTGCGATCATTATGTTCTCTTTTTTTTAAATTTTAATAACTTAACTCGCTAAAACTGGCGTGCAGATCAGTATGTTGCGCCAGGTTCACAGTTTTAAGAATGTTTGGGTCTTGATCTTCTTTTTGCTCTGTATGTATATCGCATACAGTCAACAACTTGGCCTACAAAATGACAATGCTCATCCAAAGGAATGATATTCGGCTCAAATTTAGGATTTAGAGCCTGTAGAAAGCGAGAGCCATCCGTTTCGATAACAAGCTTTTTAAAAGTTGCATCTTCAAATCTTCGTACTACAACCATATCACCAGACTGCATATCACTATAGTAAACATCTGGATCAACAAGAATATAGTCACCTTCAAGAAAGTCTGGTTGATTACTAACGCCTTGAACTTTTAAATAAAAACAATTAGTACATTCATCTGGTAGAGGAAGCCACTCTTCAACTTGGGATAGGTCCACAGATTGAACATTCGTAAAAAGCCCTGCTTGAACCCATGAAAGTACAGGAGCTAATGTCGCTACTTTCTTTGAGATATTATTATCGATTTTTGGTTCTTCTTTACCACCATATAATAACCAATCATCAGAAACTTCTAAAAACTTTGCAATAACTTTTAAATTATCTGCGGTTGGAACACTTACTCCATCAAGCCATTTTTTAGCCGCGACTGGGGACTTCTTGGTTGCTCTTGCAAGATCAGCAGCTTTGAGCTTTTTTTCATCCATTTTTTGTTTAATGCGTTGGTGTAAAGACATAACAAAATTTCCAAAAACATTAACTAATGTTAATACACAGTATTGAAACTATGGTTAACAAGTGGTAAATTCCAACTATTAACTATAGTTAACTTGGTGTGACCATGAATCTTAGTGACTTAATGAATTATCACGGTTGTAAAAATAAAAGAGAGTTATCTAAAAAAACTGGATATTCGACTGTGACCCTATGGAAGTGGGAGAACAATGGAATACCAGCGACAACTCAAGCAGTTTTACAAATCAAATCAGATGGGAAGCTTAAAGCAGACCTAGAAGTATTAACCGCTTAGGAATTGAACCATGAGCAAATTATTAAATGAATTGCCTGCAAGCGCCAGCAATAACGAATCGCTCATATTGCAAGCATTAAATGCAAGTAACCAAAGACAAGTAGCAGAGAAGGTAAGAGTGGATGCAAGCATCCTTTCTCGAATGAAAACTGACAAGAAATCAAATGGATTGACTGAAGTTGAGTTTATTAGCTCTTTGTTGACAGCCATTGGCTTGAAGGTTGTACCAGAAAGTGATGTGTATTGTTCACCTGCAATTGCTGAGGCAACAAGAGTGTATTTGGCACATGCATTTACATCACCTGAGTACATGCGAATTTTATTCAAATAAAAACCACTGCCTGCGCGAACAGGAGTGGTTTCGGATTCATCAATTTGGGATCAATGAATATGCAAACTAATTTATCAAATCAAACGACTAAAGACAATCTGCAAGAACAGAAACGTCAGCAGATTATTCAATCTTGGTATGAACCAGCTCTTAGAACTTTAGAAGGATTGCTTGAAGTACGTAAGCAGAATTTGCGAGACCAAAAACGTGATGAAAAAAATGCTGCGGTAACACGTGAAGAGTTTATGCAAGCACTGTTAGATCAACATGGCAAACATGGGCTCTATCTCGGTCACGCTGGCCAAATTATCTCAAGTTTGTATCGAGCTAAACGGATCCGTTACTTAGGTAGCACTTTCATTCAGATGAATGAAGAGGGGGATAGATGAGCTTAGATGCAACAGTTTGGGCTTGGAAAACCCGTCAAAAACAAAAGGCGGGTGGTGCATTAAAACCACTTAAAAAATTAGTCCTTCTTTCGCTAGCTGATCGAGCTGGTGAAACTCATGAATGTTATCCAAGTATTGCCCGTTTGGTAGAAGACACTGAAATGGATCGTAAGACCGTTTTAAAAATCATTGATGAGCTAATTGAGGATGGATTTATTATCGATACAGGTAAACGTGAAGGTAGAACTAAGCAGGTAAAAGTATATCTTTTGATCGGAGTTAAAGGCCGTGAAACAGTGCCAACAACGGTACTCTTTGACACGGGAAATGATGATTTAAACAGTACCAACAATGGAACAGTTCCAACAACGGAACAGTTCCAACAATTCCATGAAAGAGTCCCAACAATTCCGTTAAACAGTCCCAACGTTGGGACACGGAATCTACCAAAGAATCTATCAGAAGAATCTAAAAATAAAAAAACATGGTTGAGTTTGAAAAAACTTGGTGAAGAAATTCTTTTGGCAACTGATCAGGAAACTTACGAGCAAATCAAAAAAGCCACTTGGTTCGATCGAGAGCTAAGAGCATTTGAACTCTACAACGCTGAGAAGAATCTTTGTGATGAACTCATGAATTACCACTTTGCAGATTGGTTAATCAACGCATGTGGTAAATACCAAGCTCGTGAACAGGCACCTTTCCGAAATTCTGGGTCGCAGGTTCGCTGCTCGCCGAGCGCACCGCACCAGTTGAGCGACAAACAGGTTCACGCCTTCGCTCAAAAACTTTCACAACATCCTGAGTTCGCAAGCCAGTTTGCAGCTGCAGGGGAAAGCTACGATCAACT
>NZ_JEXG01000013.1:0-91882 GCF_000581275.1 Acinetobacter sp. 809848 | reverse complement strand
GGCACACGGATTCGAACTGTGGACCTACTGATTACAAGTCAGTTGCTCTACCAACTGAGCTATGCCGGCTCTTCTTAGTGTTTCGTACGTTTCGTATCGGAACGGTGTGCAGTTTAGCAAAACTTCCAAACGATGCAAGCGGTTTTTTAAAAAAAACCGCTAAAAACTCATAAAATCAATCCGTTTGATGATAATTCAACCGCTTTGATCACTGCGCGAGCTTTTATTTGCGTTTCATTCCATTCAGATTCAGGATTTGAGTCTGCAACTAGGCCTGCTCCAGCCTGCACATAGACCTTTTTATCTCGAATAACACAAGTACGGATTGCAATCGACATATCCATTTCGCCGTGCCATCCTAAATATCCCACTGCCCCACCAAACACACCTCTTTTCACAGGCTCAACTTCATCAATAATTTCCATTGCACGAATTTTTGGTGCACCCGATAAAGTACCTGCTGGGAAAGTTGCTTTAAATACATCTAGCGCATCGATATCGTCACGAACTTCGCCTTGCACATTTGAGACAATGTGCATGACATGTGAATAGCGTTCAATCACCATTTGATCCGTTACTTGGACCTTCCCAATTTTCGAAACTCGCCCAACATCATTTCGACCAAGATCAATCAACATTAAATGCTCTGCGATTTCTTTTTCATCAGAAAGCAAATCTTTTTCTAGCGCAATATCTTCTTCTTTAGTTTTTCCACGAGGTCTGGTACCTGCAAGCGGACGTACTGTCGCAATACCATTTTCGAGGCGAGAAAGAATTTCTGGCGATGACCCTACAATATGGAATGGCTTTTTATCAGTAATCGTTTGCCCTTGTACCAAGAATAAATAAGGCGATGGATTCAAATGACGTAAAGCACGATAAACCTGTAAAGCCTCTCCATCAAAATCAGAAACCATACGCTGCCCCGGAACAACCTGCATCACATCACCAGCACGTATATATTCTTTAACTTTTTCGACTGTCTCTAAGAATTTCGCTTTACCAGTAATTGATTCAAAATGTGGAGGTGTATGCGGCTTAGCTTGCAAACTAACTGGAGTAGCTAACAACTGCTCTAATTGATCTAATTTTTGCTGAGCGTCTTCATAAGCATTGCTCTGCTCTATATCCGCATGAACAATTAAAAATAAAGTATCTTTAAGGTTATCAAAGATAATGACTGTCTTTGATAGCATTAACCATAAATCCGGCAATGTAATTGGGTCAGCTGTAGGAACATTCTTTAAACGTGGCTCGATATAACGGACTGCGTCGTAGCCTAAATAACCTACTAATCCGCCCGTAAAACTCGGTAAGTTTGGCAAGAGCTCAGCAGATGGCACTTTAAATTGCTTCTGAAATTCACGAATATACTGAAATGGGTCTTGGCAATCTTGTTGTGTAATTGAGCCATCAGCATGTTGTATAGACAGAACACCTGCATTACATGAGAAAACCGTCGACTCACCTAAACCAATCATAGAATAGCGCGCCCAATTTTCGCCACCTTCGACTGACTCAAATAAATAAGCTTGCGTGTGGTCTTTAAAACGAGCGAAAACAGATAAAGGGGTTTCTGTATCTGCTAAGCGTTGGCGATAAACTGGAATCGTGTTGTAACCAGCAGCCTTGAGTTGCTCAAATTGCGCTAATGTTGTCATGAATTTTCTCTAATATGGTTTCGATTTAAAAGTGTGTTTTTCTAGATTCGGTTTAGACACGCCATCGAAAAACCATACGCTTATTCATTCTGATCTCCATTTCATTCATTAGATAATTAACTCAGCAAGACTATCAACAACTTGTTGAGGTTGGCAATCATAGATATTTTCTCCATGATTATAGCCATAGCTAACCACAATACAATCAATTCCAGCACGACGCGCAGCCTCAATATCATTACTTGAATCGCCAATCATTAATGATTGTGAAGCAGATATTTTTAGGCTTTGCATGCAATGCAATAATGGCAATGGATGAGGCTTTCTCTCTGGTAAGCTATCCCCACCAAGTACGACCTGAAAATATGGAGAGAGCTGTAAAGCATCAAGCAAACCTTGAGCAAGTTGTACAGGCTTATTGGTAACGCATGCCATTTGTATATTCAAAGTTTTACAATGTTTTAAAAACTCGGTTACACCATGATAAATTTGAGTATTTACACAGAGTTCTACACTATATATATCAATAAATTTTTGTAATAAGACTTTGTGCTGTTCAGGATCTAATTTTCCAAAAATATGAAGCAGAACACTTTCACAGAGTTTTGAAGCTCCTTTACCCACCCATTCTCGTATTTGGACTTCTGTTACCAATGGCCAACTTAGCGCATCTAAACTTAAATTCATAGACCGATACAAATCAGCAGCAGAATCAACCAACGTCCCATCTAGATCAAATAAAATTAAATCGCGCTTACTTAGTTGTGCAACAGACATCTTTTTTCTACTCAAAATTAAAAAGGCATGCGTTTAGCATGCCTTGATTGTAAAAGCAGCAACGGATTATTTAAAGAATAACCATGCCAATACAGCTAAAATTACTAAAATAATAATAGTGATTAAACCAACTGAGGCATTCTTTTGTTGCTCTTTTTCTTCAGCAACACGAGAAACCGGTTCATCAAAAGCGATAGGTGTTTGCTGTTGTGCATTAATATCTACCCCCTCTGGAATAGGGGCAGGCTTTGGAATAGAAATATTCTGCGGCATACCATCGCGACGAACTTCTACTTCTGCGGCACGCTCCGCAAGACTCGGCATTCCTTGATCGCTTAAATCTGGAGAGGATGTCGTATTTACAGGTTCGGCTTCAATTTCAGGTAATTCCGTGATTTTCTGTGCAGGAGCCAATACAGAAAATTTAAAACTAGCAAACTGAACAATATCACCATCATGCAACTGTTTTTCTTGCTCAATACGAATATCGTTTACAAATGTGCCATTCGATGAATTAAGGTCTTGCACCCATAGCGCTTGATCTTTTAGAAGCAATGCAGCATGGCGACGTGAAATTTCAGCAGCTTGTAACAACACATCAGCATCTTGATGACGCCCTACCAACATATCACGATCAACATTAATTTCTTGGCCAGTAATTTCACCAGTAATTGCTTGTAGTTTCCAAGTCATGCGTATGTCCTATTCATTTTTTATCAATCATAACATGCTACTACTGTGCTGTGCTTGGGCGCAGTGTCGTTGTTGTTACTGTATTTTTAGTACGATTAACTTCAGGATCAGGTAACTGTAAAGTTTGCTTTTGCACTGCTGGCTCTACGGCTACAGGTGTAGTTACCGTCGAGGTTTTTCCACCTGAAGGAACCTGTTGATAGTTTTTCGGCTGAGAGGCAATACTAGGTGGTGTCATCTTTTGATTGTAGACATCATCAACCTGCTCAGGCAGTTTTGCAAAATTGCCGTTTTTATCCATAGCCAATTGCAAGCTATAAAGCTGGCTATAGCGCTGCTGAGACAAACGGCGCACATCATTTGCATCACCCACAATTGTTGGGTGGATAAAAACAAGAAGGTTACGTTTTACATTACTTCTATTATCTGAGCGGAACAATCGACCAACATAGGGAATACTACTTAATCCAGGTATACCTTGTCTTGAAAGTGACGTGTCATCCGACACCAAACCACCAAGCACTACTGTCTGTCCATGCTCAGCCAAAACAGCAGTTTTAATGGCACGTTTACTTGTCACCAAGTCAGCCGCTTGTCCACGACTGTCTTGAACAGCAGAGACTTCTTGTTCTACTTCCAGACGAACTGTACCGCCTTCACCGATATGTGGAACGACTTTTAATGTCACACCGACATCTTTACGTTCAACCGTGGTGTATGGATTAATACCTGTACTGTTTGTAGTTACCGATCCTGTGACAAAGGGAACGTTCTGACCAACAACAATATACGCCTCTTCATTATCCATAGTCACAATGGATGGTGTCGAAAGCAAATTTGATTTGGTATTAGTTTTAAGTGCTTGAATTAATGCACCATAAGCCTTACGAGAATTCTCAAAATTACCCAGAGCCAAGGATGCCCCATTACCTTTATTAGCGCCACCAGCGATAGCTGATGCAGCCCCAGCCGAACCACCCGATAAATAACCAGCAGCAATAGAAGATAAACTAGCCCCTACATTACTAAAGCTAAGTAAACCAATCCCACTAGATAAATCACCCAGTGCCCATTGAATACCAAGTTGATCTGCATCATCTCCTGACACTTCGATAATTGCAGCTTCAATCAGAACTTGCTGACGACGCACATCAAGCTGCTGAATAGCAGATTCAATTTCGCGCATTAATTGAGGATCTGCCTTAACCACTAACGAGTTTTGGGCATTATCCGCAATAATACTCACACCATTTTGGCTAAAGCTAGAGATACTGTTCTGATTATTATTGTTCGAATTACCATTTAGATTAATAGATGGCGTAGAAATTGAGCTACCATTTGAACCAGAGGTATTTGAACTAGAATTCTGGTTATTACCCATCAAATTATTGATCGGATTCGATGAATTAGAAGAACTGTTATTACTATTTGACGAAGAAACGGCCTGCCCTGTTACAAGACCTTGTAAAATTTCAGATAAATTTTTTGCACTTGCATATTTCAAGCGAAAAACTTTTAAGCCCCCCAAGCGATCAGCCGAAGGCACATCCAGCATTTCAATCATGTGGCGAATGCGCTTACGTGTTTCAGGATCGCCCTTAACTAAAATACGATTGGTACGGTTGTCTGCAATAATACGGATACGTGCACCATTAAAATCTTTAGATGCTCCCGTAGCACTCATTGCCTCCAGTTGAGTAATGATTTCTTCAGCTTGGCTCGATTGAAGGCCTATTGCCTCAATATCATTCTGGCCAGTGCCATCTAAATTACGAATAATATTTTCAAGTTGATAAATATTTGCTGCACGGTCCGAAACAATCAGCGCATTAGTCCCTGCAATTGCAGCCATATGCGCAAATTGTGGCATTAAAGGACGAAGTGCTGGAATTAGATCATTAGGATTGGTATTTTCAAGCCAAATAACCCGAGTAACAATCTGATCACCACGTAGTCTGTTTCTAGAATCGTAAGGGATTCCCGAATTTTTGACATTACTATCTGGTACCAGTTTAATGGTGTTACCCGAAGGAATTGCCACCACACCATTTACGTTTAAGACCCCAAGAAACAGGTCGTAAACTTCATTTTTATTGAGGGGTTTATTCGATATTACTGTGACGTTACCGCGTACTCGTGGATCTACTGCAAAGTTTTTACCCGTAATATCTGCCACTTCATTAATAAATGCAGTTAAGTCAGCATCACGTAAATTGATCTTCCATGTTTGGGCATAGACACTGCTGCTCACTGTCGCAATCAATGGGGCTGCTGCAAGTAATGCCCAAAGTGGACGTTGATGATTCAATAAAGCCATAACTTGCGATAATTCCTAACTCTTATGGTGACGTGTTATCACTAAAAATTTTGTTGTATGGTCATCACTTGATCACCACGTTTTATTTCTATTTTCACTTGCCCAGCTCGTCGAGCCTGTTCAAGTAACTGCACATCCGTTTGTCCCTGCCCAACCGTTTGACCGTTTAATGAAACAATCCGATCACCCGGCCTTAAACCTAACTTATTTCGAAGCGCAGTGGGTGTACGTTCTGTAACTTCAAAACCCTCACTGGAGTTCCCACTAACACCCATGTCACGCAGATATTGTTCACGGTTGCCTTGCATTTGCTGAATAGCTTGCCCTAATGCCTCTTGAGCAGTATTAACAGGTGCTGACGACTGAGGTACAGTAGCAGTTGGTTGTGATGCATCTGGCGTCATAGGTTGATATAAACCGTTTGGCAAACCTTTAAATTGGAGTTCACGAGTACTTCCATTACCTTGACGTAATATCACGTGATCCCAATAAACTTCTGCCAACTGATAAGAGGTAGAACCTATTGTTTCTCCTACCCGATATCGGTCGGCAGTATTATCTAGCTTAATAACAGCTGAGGAAAAACGATTCGGATAACCCAGCATTACGCCTTGTAATTCTAGGTTGACATTTTCCTGTGCTGCATTGGCTGAAGGTTCATTAAAAAGTGAAAAAGTACTAATGTTAGGAATTTGTGGCTGCTGTGATCCTAACTCGACCCGATCAAATTGCATCATTTGAGGAGGCGCAATTACCCACCAAAATAATGAAGCTAATTTCCAACACAACCATAAAATTAAAAAGGCAAATACAACTACACTTAACCGATCTAATTTTTGCCACTGTAATTGCTGTAATTTCTCAATCCATACTTTCATTAGTTACCCCCTTGTATTAAGGGTTGACGAGAACTAATGACAAACGTATCCAAACCAGCTTTTCCATCATAAGATGGAATATTAAGTAATAATCTTTGGGTGAGCTGCACATCAAGCATCATGTTGGCATCTAATAAGAGATTCGCCATTTTTTGACTGCGTTGATCACGTATATCAACTTGTAATTGACCATTTTGATCCGTTAATTGGCCATTTAAAGAAGGCATATTCATACGGTCTTGACGATCACCAATATTATAAATTAAAGCACCGCCACCCCAATGTAATTGACCATCAACTGCGGCGAAACCCTGCTCTTTCTTATAATTAAACTCAATATCTTTCAGTTGAATGCTGTTCGTAGGCCATTGCCAATTCACAATTTGTTTTAATGTTTCAGGCGCAATTTGACCATTCATAGCCTTTACAATTACTTTTTTCCCCACACCATAGCCCATTACCCCAGCTAATTGGGTATTACCACTATGGATATCTACATCAGCAGCGAACCTTAATAAAAACAGGTCAAGAGGTCTAGTTTTCCAATGAATCGAACCTCTCAAAGTACCACGCCGCCAATCTGCTTGGCCTTGCCAGATATTTCCACTTACATTGTGTAGAGTTTGATTATTCTTTGAAAATTTAGAAATAAGCCAAGTCGCCGGGATCTGTAAAATAATAAAAATTAAAAATGCAATGAGGGCAAAAAACCACCACTTCCATTGCTTAGACTTTTTCTTCATTCAGCCTTACCAACATGCAAATTATCGTCCTTATTTTGAGAGTAGCTCCCTAGTCTGACATTATGCATACTTTTTCAACATCGCCAATTCACTTCATATAAAAAAACCAAGCAATCGGGCTTGGCTTCGGTATTGAGACTATAAGTTGAACGTATGACAAAATCATGAAAACTTGGCGCTCAATGAAGTAAATGCACATTTGATCTCAACAATTCATTTAAAGAGCAATTTAAACACTCAATTTTTTAAATAATATTTATAGCAAAATTTTGAGATATTTTTATCAATAAAAAAGCCAAGCAAATTTTCTTGGCTTTTAAAAATGGCAATTTGATTAGATTAAGAAATCTTCAAGTTTTGCGCCTTTTTCAATTTCAGCAACTAACCAGCGTGGTTGTTTACCGCGACCAGTCCAAGTCTCTTCAGCATTGTTTTTGTTGCGGTAACGAGGCTCAACAGATTTACGAGTTGTTTTCTTACGTTTTTGAGCACCAAACTCAAGAAGTTGCTCAACACTGAAACCTACATTTTCAGCAATCTCGATAATTTGATTATAAGCATCTTCGATTGCTTGATCTTTTTTACTTGCAATTAAAGCTTCTGCTTCTTCTTGTAAGCGTTTTAACTCTTCAACAGATAATTCACTGATATCCGGTTTCATTAATAAATACTCCAGTCTTACAGACAATTCAAAATAATACAGACAAAATTTAAAAACATAAAATCAAGACCAATATTATTTATAATCTATTCAATAAGCAATAGTTTGAAAGCCGTGTTCATCAGAATAACCAAAAAAATTACCTTTTAATTACATTACCAATTATAAATGAAATATATTTTATTAATATTTATTTAAGATAAATGTATTAAGTCATGCCCAACTGATTTTTCTAGCTCAATAATTTTTTGTTTTATTTCCTGTGGTATTTCACATTTTCGTTCTGTTAATTTATCTACGCATACCATAACAGCTTCACCAGTAGCGACTATTTGTTGTTGGGTTTCACTCCACAATATATAAGCCATACGGAATGCGCTATTACGGAGCTCTTCCACGCGAACACCAACTTTCAATATGTCAGGATAAAAAACAGGCTTTAAATATTTACACTGGCTTGAAGCTACCACGGTATATAAATGTGGGGTTAATATATTGATTGCTTCCATATATAAAATACGTGAGCTTTCAATATATCGATAATATTGTACATTATTGACATGACCGAAAGCGTCCATATCTCCCCACGCTACTTTCTGTTCATATATTACTGGGTAGACAGACAGTTCTTTCATTTTTACCTCATATTTTAAACTTTAAAAAATTTGCATCATTTTCAAAGATTAGATTTAACTGTTTGATTAACACGTCATCTTCTTTAAGCGTAGACTTAATGCATAAATAGCTCATTAAAATATTATCTGGATATAATGATAATAATGTTTCAGCTTCTGTTTGACGTCCAGTTGCCATATAGACATGCCATTTTGCAAAGGTTAAAACTGGCAAATTCATATATTGATTTTCAAATTGAATAATTTTTTCTTCAACATCGGTATAGTCTGGAACTTGTTTAAGCAACTGCTGCTGAAACCATAGATAAAACACTTCTGGGTCAAACTGCTCTTTTAACAAATGTAGCGTTAAGGCCGCATGCTGCATGCTCATATCTGGCATACGTGCTAATAATTTTAGCCATAACAACTTACTGCTATAAGGTCGAGTTTGAATTTCGGACTCTAAATCCAAATAACGTTGCTGCAAGGCATGTAAGTCATCAATAAAGGCTTGGTCAAATTGCTGAAGAAGTTGTTGCAACCATAAATCACGGTGCTCAGCATCTAGCAAACCATATTTCATGGAACGTAAATATACCCATGGATGTTGCAGCGCTAATTGCCCCCATAAAGCCGTTAATCTTTGCTGGTAAGCAGTTTCTATTTCTTGTAACCACGGTGATAACTGGTGTTGATATAAAAATTCGAGATGAGTTAATGCACGATCGGCTTCATTTTCGGCTAAAAAGATTTCAATTCGCTGTAACTCTGCCAATTCAAATGCCATCGGTGGTGATTGATCGAGAGCAGCCAATGCTTTTGGATAGTCCCCACTTAAAACCAGAAACTTGGCATCGATAATATTTTTTAAAAGCCCTGATTGAGTAAAAACACGTTCAATAAATACACGTTGATCTTCGGCCGCTTCTAATAACCAAACAATACCTAATTGTTCATAGGGATGAAGGTTTTTAAACTGGAAGATGTTTTCACTTTTTCTTTGTTCACGAGATGAATAACGTTTAATCCACAGCCACAAGAGTTGAGCAATAAAACTCATCACTACAAAAGTAAGAGTTAATCCCCAGACATTTGTTTGTAGCTGCAATTGTCGCCAGTAAATATAGACATACCCCATTCCATAGCCATAACTAAATAAAGCTAGGGCTGCAAAGAGTATTAAGCTGATTACGAAATAAACCCACAGGAGGTGTTTCATATATCCTCCTTATGAGCCGATTAGCCCAAGTGTAGAAAGTTTAGGAACAGGCACGATAGATAAATGTGCCACTTTAGCAATACGTTTTTTTAACTGCTGACTGGTTGCATCAGGCATTTCATCTAACTTTTGCATCACAGATTGCAACTCATTTTGATACTCAGTCATTTTTCCTTGATTGAGTGCCTGTTCGGCAATTAACAATCTTAATTGCACTTCTTTAAGCACAACGCTTCGACTCATTAAATTAATAGACGGCGTTTCTACTTTTTCTATACGGAACCACTTTTTCCACCAAGACACAGTCTCGGATTGATCCATTTCAAGTTTAGGCTGGGCTAAGGCTTGTTGAATATTCTTATCAATGTTCTGTAATAAATCATCGATTAATTGATGGCGTTGATTTTGAGCCAAAGTAAACTGTTGAACTGCCTGTTTATCCTGCTCGAGCGATTGATTCAAGCTATGCTGCAATGCAGGAGCAATTTCATAGTGTACAAGCGATTGCTGTAACTGATTTAATTGATCAACTGCATAAATCAACTGCTGCTGATCAATCGCAAATTGAATTAAATCTAACTTTTGTTTAATTAAAACTGTAGGTGCAATACCTGTCGGTGGAGCTTCCGGTTGAACTACTGAATTGGTTTTATTCCCTGTACTTACGGGTTGATTCTGCAACTGTCGCTGTAAAGCAACCAATTGATCATTTAAATTGGCATAGTGCTGTTCGGATTGCAGCAGACTTTGTTTAAGCTCGGGAACAGTACGAGAAATTTGCCACATATCGTAACTGAGCTTAGCCAACCAAGCTACGCCCAGTAAAATGATGATAGAAACAAGTTTTCTCATACGAATCCTTATAATGCCTGAATGTGATGAATCATCCCCGAAGGCGATAAATTTTCAAGTTGAATAATGTGAAAATGAGCCTGTTGCTGATCGCGATACTCTTTAACAATTTGAAAAAGACGAGGCCCTAAAACCAGATATACACCATCAGGTTGTACATTATTTTTTGAACAAAGCTCTAACCAATATTTCCAGCTCGCTTCACTGGTAATTAAGACGAGCCATTTATTTAAATTATAATTTGAATTCTGTGTCAGATGTTTGAATGTAGAATATGAAGCTTCTGGGCACTGCCGATGATATAGAACAAAATTTAAAATCTGAATTCCTTGTTGTTGCAAGGTCTCCATCATAAATTGGCGTCCACCTTCTCCCCGCCAAAAAGCCACACTACCCGTCTGTTGCATATTGTGCAGAATAGGTAGGTTCAACATCCCCTCAGAAGTTTCAACATCTGGGATATGTGCTTCTATTCCATATTCGTTTAGACAATTGGCTGTTGCTTGCCCTACCGCAATCCACTGAATATGTTTTAAGTCGCTAATTTTTAAACCACTTTTTACTAAATACTCCATACCCAATTCAACAGCAGTTGGGCTGACGACAACAATAGCTTGCGCCTTAATTAATTGTTGGTAAAGCTGAAGTAAGTGTTCAGAAAAGGGTTTTGCAACGAGCTCTAAAAGGGGTAAAGACTCAACCTGATAACCTTCATTTTGCAAAGCTTCTGTTAGTTCAGCTGCACGCGAATCAGGTCGAGTATTAATAAACAGCATGGTTTAGTAGAGGGCCTTTAATAGCTCGCCAGCACCTTGATCAAGTAAGTTTCGAGCAAGGTTTTCACCCAATTGCTGAGCATTATTGGCCTCATCTGTTAGTTCAGCACGTAATAATGTTTGGCCATCAGGGCTTCCAACACGACCTTCGATATGGATTTGACCATTTTGCAGTGTGGCATAACCTGCAATTGGGACCTGACAACCGCCTTCAAGATAGGCATTAAATGCACGTTCAGCACGTACACAAACATCTGTTTCTTCGTGTAATAAAGGTTGAATTAAAGCCAATACATCTTGGTCAGCTGCACGGCACTCTAAACCCAATGCACCTTGTCCCACAGCAGGCAAACTAATATCTGGTGTTAAACAATGACGGATACGTTCCGACAACCCTAAACGCTTCAAACCAGCACTGGCTAGAATAATTGCATCATATTGACCGTCATCTAGCTTCGCTAAACGTGTGCCAACATTTCCACGCAAGTCAATAATTTGTAAATCAGGACGTTGTTTTAATATTTGAGATTTACGACGTAGGCTTGATGTACCAACTTTTGCACCTTGTGGTAAATCAGCGAATGTTTCAAAACGATTAGAAACAAAAGCATCTAACGGATCTTCACGCTCACAAATTACTGCTAAAGTTAAACCTTCAGGCAAAGCCATTGGGACATCTTTCATTGAATGTACAGCTAAGTCCGCACGCCCATCTAAAAGTGCTGCTTCCAACTCTTTAACGAACAGCCCTTTACCCCCAATTTTTGCTAAAGGCGTATCTAAGATTTTATCGCCCTGCGTGACAAATTTAACCAATTCCACCGTTAAATCAGGGTGAAGCTCCTGTAAACGGGCACGAATATGTTCTGCCTGCCAAAGAGCAAGTGGGCTTTGTCGTGTAGCAATTTTCAAGGTTTTCATAAATTCAAGCATGGGCTGGTCAAACAATACACCCTAAACTTAACTTGATCCCTTAAAATTGCAAGTAAAATCTCGCAAGTCCAAGATAACTCTTTTAAATTTAGAGCTGATGAATTCGCTCTCTAAGCGTAGACAAATGTCGACGGCTCACTGAAAGTCGCTCATCAAGGCCTCGCAATCTAACCTGATATTGCCCCGAACTAATCAGTTCCAACCCATCTAAATATGCAACCGCAACCAACGCATTTCGATGAATACGAATAAACTGATCTGCAAATTCGGTTTCAAGTTCTTTTAATGTTTCATCTATTAATACACTGCCATTTTTATGTCTCACAGTGACATATTTCTGATCTGCTAAAAAGTAATAGATATTTTCAACAGGAATCAGCTCAACACCACGATAGGTTTTTGCGGCAATTTGATGACGCTGTGTTTTTAAATCTTGTAAAAGCTCAGAATTCGGTAATGCATTGAGTTGTGCTTGAGTAAGTTGAGTTAGCTGAGTTAAAGCTTGCTCAAGTTCAACCGGATCAATCGGTTTAAGAAGATAAGCTTGAGCCTGAGCTTTAAAAGCTTCTAATGCATGCTGATCGTAGGCGGTACAAAATACAATCGCAGGTCGAGGATTTAGCTGACTTAACTGTTCTGCACAGACAAGCCCATTCATACCTGGCATTTGAATATCAAGCAAGATTACATCCGGTTGATGAAGCCGTGCTTGTTCCAATGCCTCCTGTCCATGATGAGCCGTTGATACAACCTCATGTCTCATCTTTGAAACTAAACGTGATAAACGCTCCACTGCAAGTGGTTCATCATCACAAATTAGCACCTTCATTCATCCTCCTTGTCACCGTTAACTTGGTCCATTTTTTTATGGTTAACTCTGACTGACTTATTATTTTGTTTGATATTGATAGCTCATAATAGTGGTATATAAAGCTTCACCTTTATAAACCTGAAATCTAACGGTGTTCCCATAATACGCTTTCAGGCGCTGCTTAACATTTTCAAGAGCGATTCCATGCCCTTTCCGTGAATTTATTGTATCGTCTGTATATGGGTTGGTAATGACTATACTGACCTGATTTTGCAATATTTCAACCAATACCCCTATAGTTGCTTTGCCCATCATTGGTTCTACCCCATGAAAAATACTATTCTCTAACAAAGGTTGTAATGTCAATAAAGGAATAGTGATCTGTTTTAATTGCACAGATGAAAGCTCGATCTTCCAGTCTATTTTTAAACGTTCTCCCAAACGGACCTGTTCAATCATTAAATATTGTTTACTCAGCTCGATTTCTTCATGCAGACTCACCAATTTTAATTCTTGGAAACTTGCTCGAAATAAACGCGACAAACTAATGAGCATGCTTTCTGCTTTATCTGGATCTATCGCAATTAAACTCACCACATTATTTAAACTATTGAATAAGAAGTGAGGATGAATTCGTGCTTGCATGGCCTGAATACGGGCATTTAACTCGGCATATTGCTGATGCAACCATTGTTCCCTGACATATAAATAACGTAAGCAGAAAGCCCCGAGTAATATTCCATAGCTTAGATATAAAGGTACATTGGTAAAATAAATACTCCAGCCCTGCGTTAAAGAAGCATGTTTATTTAAAAGACCAAACTGAAAAAAATTACTCATTAAAGTGGTCAAAACAACAATACTTTGCAGCATGACAAAACCAATAGCCAAAGCAAATTCTTGACGCAAGCTGCTAAAAAAACCTTGAAAGTGTTCAACCAATGCAAAAAAGGACAATATTACCCAGTTAATAAAAATGATGTATTGAAAAAGCCTTCCCCCGCTTAAGGCTTGCCAAGACTGCGCTTCAGCCAATGCCAAGACCAGTGCCAAAACATTACTTGCGATAATTAATTCGAATAAGTGTTGCCAACGCCCGCTTTTCGTAAAAAAATAGGAGGAATTTTGATTTCGGTATGCTGTAGGAAACAACTTTGTTTGTTGAGCTTCGGCAAGTGATATACTCTTTTTTATTTTACTGAGCCACCATGACCACATCTTCAAATCCCCCTAATTCAGTAACCCCAGACCAAACCTCAGGTATGTGGGGTGGTCGTTTTTCTGAAGCGACGGACGCTTTTGTAGCCGAATTTACCGCCTCTGTTCAGTTTGACCAGCGTTTTTATAAGCAAGACATCGCTGGTTCGATTGCGCATGCTACCATGCTTGCGAAAGTTGGCGTACTGACAGAAGCAGAACGCGATGACATTATTGAAGGTTTAAGCACCATTCGCTCAGAAATTGAAGCTGGAAACTTTGAATGGCGCATCGATCTTGAAGATGTTCACATGAACATTGAATCACGTTTGACTCAACGTATTGGCATTACAGGTAAAAAATTACACACAGGCCGTAGCCGTAACGATCAGGTTGCAACTGATATTCGTCTTTACCTGCGCGACGAAATTGATGATATTTTAAAATTATTAGAACGTTTACAAAAAGGCTTGTTAGGCTTGGCTGCCAAAAATGTAAATACAATTATGCCAGGCTTTACACACCTACAAACTGCTCAACCTGTGACTTTTGGTCATCACTTGTTAGCATGGTTTGAAATGTTAGTGCGTGACACTGAACGACTTCAAGACTGCCGTAAACGTGTTAATCGTATGCCACTTGGTTCTGCCGCTCTTGCTGGTACAACTTATCCGATTGACCGCGCATATACAGCAGAACTTTTAGGTTTTGAAGCTGTATCTGAAAACTCTCTTGATGCTGTATCTGACCGTGACTTTGCCATCGAATTTAATGCGGCAGCTGCACTCATCATGATGCATTTATCACGTATGTCAGAAGAGCTCATTCTTTGGACTTCTGCACAGTTCAAATTTGTGAATATTCCTGACCGCTTCTGTACTGGTTCTTCAATCATGCCACAGAAGAAAAATCCGGATGTTCCAGAACTTATTCGTGGTAAATCTGGCCGTGTATTTGGTGACTTAATTAGCTTACTTACGCTCATGAAAGGTCAACCATTGGCATACAACAAAGATAACCAAGAAGACAAAGAACCTTTATTTGATGCAATCGATACGGTTCGTGGTTCACTCATGGCATTTGCAGACATGATTCCTGCATTGGTTCCAAATATTGAAATCATGCGTGAAGCTGCTCTTCGTGGATTCTCAACTGCAACTGACCTTGCTGACTACTTAGTGAAAAAAGGCGTTGCGTTCCGTGATGCGCATGAAATTGTAGGTAAAGCTGTTGCATTAGGTGTTGCGGAAGAAAAAGACTTATCTGAACTCACACTTGAGCAATTACAGCAATTCTCTGACTTAATTACAGCAGATGTGTTTGACAAAGCCTTAACTCTAGAAGCTTCTGTAAATGCTCGTGATCATATTGGTGGAACTTCTCCAAAACAGGTTGAAGCTGCAATTGCGCGTGCCCATACACGTTTAGAACAGTTATACGCTTAAGGATAAAACATGAGTCGCCAAGTATTTTGCCGTAAATATCAAAAGGAAATGGAAGGTTTAGACTTCGCTCCTTTCCCAGGTGCTAAAGGCCAAGATTTTTTTGAAAATGTTTCTAAACAAGCATGGCAAGAATGGTTACAGCATCAAACTACGCTCATTAATGAAAAGCGTTTAAACGTGTTTGAACCAGAAGCTAAAAAGTTTCTGGAAGAACAACGTGAGAAATTTTTCAATAATGATGAAAGCGTAGAAAAAGCTGAAGGCTGGAAACCAGAATAATCGGTTTGTTTTAGCTTACTCATCATTAAAAAGGCGGGTCTATATACATAGATCCGCTTTTTTTTACGTGAAACTTACACAAACATAAAAAGCCTTACATAGAGCGCACAGGACTCTACATGACATCAAAAAGCGAAGAACTTAATATCACTCTATAGCAAGAAGAACACGATCCCTGTCGTGTTTATGCACTTGATTTTCTGTCCTGAACTTCCCCCCAAAGTTCGGGACATTTTTTTATCTATTATTTTTTAAAAACAAAAAAGCCTTGTTTTAAACAAGGCCTTTAAATATTTCAGCTCAAGATTACTTTTCGTGGACTTTGGCTTCAATTTCTTCAATTTTGGTATGACGAGCATCAAAGCCTTTCGCCATATAAATCACTTGCTCAGCAATGTTACGTGCATGATCGCCAATACGCTCTAATGAACGTAAAACCCACATGACATTAATCACACGAGCAATATGGCGCGGGTCTTCAATCATATAGGTCATTAATGTACGTGTTGCTGATTGATATTCACGGTCAATGTCAGCATCCGCTAAAAGTACACGTAAAGCTTGATCTGCATCTAAACGTGCAAAAGCGTCAAGTGCATCATGAATCATGACACGAACTTGGTTACCAATATGACGTGTTTCCATGTAGCCACGCGGCGACCCGCCTTCTTCACACAGGTTTTGTGCAATACGGGCAATTTTCGCTGCTTCATCACCAATACGCTCAAGGTCAGTATTGGCTTTGCTCATGGCAATAACCATACGCAAATCAATCGCTGCCGGATGACGACGCGCCAAAATTAATGTTAAGCCTTCATCGATATCACGTTCATATTGATTGACTGCATTATCTTTAAATTGAACATCAATCGCTAAATTTGCGTCTGTATCAAGTAAAGAATGGATTGCATTTGCAACCTGCTGTTCGACCAAGCCACCCATGGTCATAAACTTTGTGTTTACATCTTGCAAATCTTCATTAAATTGAGAAGAAATATGATGGCTTAACACCGGATTACTCGGACTCAAGGGAAGCCTCCAACATGATGGCGCGGGAATAAAATGATTGAGCATTAAAACACAGCAATCATTAAGTTTTTATGACAAAATTAAATTTCAGATAAAAGCTTTTAATTACTGATAAGTTAACCAGCTATTAAGCTCAACCAGATCTTTTTCACCTAACTGGCCTACCGCAGCTTTTAAACGAAGCACATTCAATAAATAGTCATACTGAGCATTAAGATAATCCTGTTTTGCAGAAAAAGCATTACGCTGCGCCAATAAAACATCAACCATACTTTTTAAGCCTTCGTTATAACTCGCTTTTGAAGCTTGAGAAACTAAAGAAGATGAATCCATTGCAGCCTTTCTTGCTTCAAGTTTGGCTTGATCTGTGTCTACCTGCATAAACGCACTTTTCACATCGACATTGGCACGGCGAATGGCTGCATCAAGTTGTGCCTGCGCTTTACTGGCTTCTACAGTGGCTTTTTTAATTGATGTTCGGGTCCGTCCACCATTAAATAGATTCCAGTTCATTTCTACCCCAACCTGATCAAATTTTCCGTCAGTCGAAATGAGTGTCTCTGGTGTTTGTTTAGTATAGCCATAACTTGCTACGGCATCTATTTGAGGATAAAGCGCTGCCTTTTCGACACGGCGCTGATCTTCACTATATTTTTGCTGTAAACGTGCTTGCTGAATCTTTAAATTTTTTTGCTGCGCCAAAGAAAGCCAGTCATTAAGCTCTGCCGGATAAGGCTTTTGAAAACTAAAATCACTGCGCAGTACAGCGAGTTTATCTTGATAAGAACCAATATATTCAGACAGCTGCTCTTGAGCTAAAAGTAATTGAACATTGGTTGAAATACGATTGGCTCTGGCATTTTGATATTGAGCATTTGCTTCACTCACATCACTACGCGCCACCAAACCTTCTTTGAGTTTGGCATTCATCATATTGAGCTGCTCAAGCAAAGCTTTTTCTTCTTGTAAGTATGCAACACTCAATGCCTGCTGACGCAACACATTGAAATAGGCTTCTGCCACATTTAAAACATGATCTTGTTTTTGCAGCCTTAAGGTAATTTCACTTAAGGCAACCGAAGTTTTAACTTGCTTATAACCTTCCCAAGCATCCATTCGAAATAATGGCTGACGTGCAGTGAGAGTGGCTTGTCGAGTCGTTGATGTATTACTTACCAAAGCATCTGACAGGCCTTCTTGATCAACACCCGGAAAGTTTGAACGTTTTACAGTTTGTCGATTACGAGTAATGTTTCCAGACAATGTGACAGTGGGTAATAATGCCCCTGTTGCCAAGCCTAAATTAAGTTGATCTGCTTCAAATTGTTGTTGATTGGCTTGCCACGTTGGGTCATTTTGTTTTGCGCGCTCATAAGCTTCAACCAAATCTAGAGCAAAACTCGAAGATGCAAAACTCCAAAGGCCAACAGCGACCATTAATTTTATTTTCATTGTTCAAATCAACGATAAAACTTGCCTTTAAGACTAAGAAAAATTCAAATCAAACTCAAGCCATTAAAAGTTTTAGTTTTTTAAGCGTTCTTAGTTTTTGACAATATTAAAATACAAATAAAAATCAAAAACATGCCTATCCAACCTACCCATGAAACATGCTCGCCAACCAAAACAATCGCAAAAATCGCAGCGACTAAGGGTTCGAATAAAGTTAGGGTGGTCGCTTTGCTGGCATTTACTGTTTTTAGACCAAATCCAAAAAGCAAATAACCTAAAAACATAGGAATCAGCATCATATAACCAGCCACAAGTAGATTGGTTGAGCTTTGTAGTAACCCTCCACCTGTAATCAACAAAGTAGGCAGTAAAATAACCGCTCCACCGCCCATAATCATACCCATTGCAGCTTTAGCAGCAACACCCCGATCTATTAATCTTTTCGCGGCCCATGAATAAAGCGAATAAGTTGTAGCAGCGACCAGCCCAAGCAAAATACCGAAGTATTTATTCCATTGATTTGTACTCTCTTGAACCGCATGACTTTCGCCCATCGACAACATACTTACACCAAGCACACCGCACACAAAACTTAGAAACCAGATAGCCGATAAAGCTTTGCGATCAAAGAATCGTTCTAAAATTGCTGCGATTAGTGGAGCAGTACCAATTGAAACCACGGTGCCAATCGTAATACCTGCATAATGCATTGAAGAATAAAAAGCCAAGGGATAAATACCCACCGCCGCTATGCCTAAAAGCAGTATTGAAATATTTTCCCTTATAAACTGGCGGTTTTCGCGTATTGCTCGTGATGCAACCAAAGCTTGTAAAAGGCCTCCACCGCCCATCGCTACAGCGCCAATAGCAAGTGGGCCAAGTGTCGGTGCAAATGCTGCCGCCGTACCTGTTGTTCCCCACAAAACAGAAGCAACTAAAATTGCAATTGTGCCTCCATAGCTACTATTTTTAATGAGGCTAATCATATGGACATTCTCTATTTAAAATGTCTTCTGCCATTTGTTTTGCTAATAGAAGTTGACGGCTGTTTCCTTCTAGGCCTGCTCGTGCCATAGAACCCTCTAAAAGAAAAGAAAGCTGCGTAGCCACATAGTTAACGCGCTGTGACTCTGGGATTAATTTTTTTAAATGCTCAGCAACAATAGCCTCCACTTCTTCTTTATGCTGCCTTACAGAACTACGCCCTGTACTATTGGCCGGAAACTCAGCCGCAGCATTCAATAACCCACAACCTCGAAAGCCTTTTTCATAGGCAAATTCCGCATGGTCTTGATAGGCATCAAATACGGCCAAGATGGCTTCTTTAGCTGTTTTTATTTTTTCTAAACGCTTTTGGTAGAGATCAAGCCACTCTTGATGGCGTGCAGCAATGTAGGCATCGACAAGCTCACCTTTTGAAGAAAAATTATTATAAAGCGACATCTTCGCAACATCTGCTTTAGCCGTAACTGAGTTAATTCCAGTTGCAGTAATGCCATCGTTATAAAACAAAGTTGAAGCGGCATCGAGAATTTTCTGTCTTGCTGTTTTATCATTCATAGTTTTTTAATTAAGTAGACCGACCTACCTAATAATAAAGATTTCTAACAATGATGCAATCTTTTTAAGCGTTATAATTTGAGCAATATTAATTTCTATAAAAGTACAATGATGAAAAAAGTTCTAATAATGAGTATGTGCGGTGCACTACTTTTAGCTGGATGTAATAAAACATCAGAGCAAGATCAGGCTGTATCTAAAGAGCAAAAACCAACTGAGCAAAAGGCCACTCAAAAACAAGACAGTAGCTGCTTACAAATTATGGTAGCTATGCACACGATTAATCAAAACAGCAAAATAGAAGACTTAAATCAAATTAATGAAAAGCTTAAAATCTGTGTTCCCTCTTTAAAAAATCATGAGCAGCTTAAGCTGATTAATGCATCAACTGCCATGTATCAACGTTTTCTAAAACAAGACTACACTGAAAAAACAGGTAGAGCTTTTGAAGCATTTGGCTATGCCGTTTTAGAACAGAAACAAGACCTTAAAAAGGTTATTCAAAGTCAGAAAAAGCTCTTCGCCCAACTGAGCCCACGTGATCAATATTTACTTCAACATGAAGGGCAAGCCTATATTGAGCTGCTCTATCAAGGTGAAGGTATGTTTACTTATCGCCGTCAACCGAACTACTTAGTTGATGTTTTTTCTAAGGCTTTACCCGCTGACCAGAAAGAATTTTTATCTCGTATGGCAAAAGACAATCAAGACATTTTCTATAACGATGGTGCTTTGGCTGTTTCATGGAAAGAGCTTACTGAACGTGCTTTATTTTGGGAAAAGTTTATTCAAAAATATCCAAAGAGTTATTTTATTAATGATGCCAAAATACTCTTTAATGAATATCGATACTTCATTTTCTTTGGTCTAGATAACACACCTGTGTCAAATGAATATGCCCCGAACACATGGTTTGACCCTGATGCACTTCAGCAAATCCGCTTTTTATCAACTCAGAGCCAATCAAGTTTAGCGAAACCTGCCCAACAATTTCTTAAATTTATTGCCACCCCTGTCGATGAGCGCAATAAGCAATTTAAAATAGATTTAACTGATGAAAATGGGCAAAAGAAATCTACCTATCAGATTGTGCATGAACAACTTGAACAGTTATTAAAATTTGATTCGCCATGGAACACAGAAGTCTATCGTGACTGCCATATAGATGCGGTTTGTATAGATACAAATTGACAATGCCAGCCAACCTAAAACATGTTAGTCTTTAAATCGCTTGACGGAGCGCGAGTAATAGCTCGCTGAGATTGTGTAAATTTCGTGTTATCGCAACACCAGTTTGATCACAAGTACCGTTGAACCTGATCAGGTTAAGACCTGCGTAGGAATCAAGCCATCTGAAAACCTAAGCCCTCAATTTATCTAGTTCAAGATAAATCCGCCATCGTTTTTGGTCGTGCTTGATTCGTTGATGTTATTCATAAGGATCATGTGATGAACCAATTAACGAATCTCTCTTCTGCTGAAATTTCAGCACAACATGAACAAGATGCAAAAGACTTAACCCGCATCTTACCCGCTTCTAAAAAAGTTTATATTGAAGGCTCTCGCCCTGATATTCAGGTTCCAATGCGAGAAATTTCTTTAACCGATACTCCAACTGGCCTTGGTGGAGAGCACAACCCACCTATTATGGTATATGACACTTCAGGTGTTTATACTGACCCGAATGTTCAAATTGATTTAAACAAAGGTTTACCTTCAGTTCGTCAAAAATGGATTGAAGAGCGTAACGATACTGACGTTCTTTCTGGCCTAACTTCAAAGTTTGGACAGGAGCGTTTAAAAGATATTCGTACTGCTGATATTCGCTTTGCACATATTCAAAACCCACGCCGTGCTAAAGCAGGCAAAAATGTCACTCAAATGCACTATGCCAAGCAAGGTATTATCACGCCTGAAATGGAATATATTGCAATTCGTGAAAATCAGCGTCAACGCGAAGCTGTAGATATGCGCCAGCACCCAGGTCAAAACTTTGGTGCGAAAAACTTAAAAGAAATTACACCTGAGTTTGTTCGCCAAGAAGTTGCCGAAGGCCGCGCTATTATTCCTGCCAACATTAACCACCCAGAACTTGAACCAATGATTATTGGCCGTAACTTCTTGGTTAAGATTAATGCCAATATTGGTAACTCAGCACTTGGTTCTTCAATTGATGAAGAAGTTGCGAAAATGACTTGGGCAACCCGTTGGGGTGCCGACACCATTATGGACTTGTCTACAGGTAAGAACATTCATGAAACACGTGAATGGATTATTCGTAACTCACCAGTTCCAATCGGTACCGTACCAATTTATCAAGCACTTGAAAAAGTTGATGGTGTTGCAGAGAACCTGACTTGGGAAATCTTTAAAGACACGCTTATTGAACAAGCTGAACAAGGTGTTGACTACTTCACCATTCACGCAGGTGTATTGCTTCGCTATGTGCCACTTACAGCAAACCGTTTAACAGGTATTGTGTCTCGTGGTGGTTCAATCATGGCGCAGTGGTGTCTCGCTCATCATGAAGAGAACTTCTTATACACACACTTCGATGAAATCTGTGAAATCATGAAAGCCTATGATGTGTCATTTAGCTTAGGCGATGGCTTACGTCCGGGTTGTATTCAAGATGCAAATGACGAAGCGCAGTTCAGCGAACTTAAAACACTGGGTGAGCTGACTCACCGTGCATGGGAACATGATGTTCAGGTCATGATCGAAGGTCCGGGTCACGTACCAATGCACATGATTAAAGAGAACATGGACTTACAGTTGGAAGTGTGTAAAGAAGCTCCATTCTATACGCTTGGGCCTTTAACCACAGATATCGCTCCGGGTTATGACCACATTACTTCTGCTATTGGTGCAGCCATGATTGGCTGGTATGGCACAGCAATGCTTTGCTATGTGACACCTAAAGAACATTTAGGTTTACCAAACAAGAAAGATGTAAAAGACGGAATTATTACCTACAAGATTGCAGCACACGCAGCCGATCTTGCCAAAGGTCATCCGGGTGCACAGGTTCGTGATAATGCCTTGTCTAAAGCACGTTTCGAATTCCGTTGGGACGACCAGTTCAACCTAAGCCTAGACCCAGATACAGCACGCAGCATGCATGACGAGACTTTACCAAAAGAAGCGCATAAATCTGCTCACTTTTGCTCAATGTGTGGTCCAAAATTCTGTTCGATGAAAATCACCCAGAATGTTCGTGACTATGCCAACAATCTCACCAATAGCGATTCAGAGGTTGAAGAAGGCCTCAAAGCGATGAAAGAGGTTTATCAAGAGCAAGGACAAAAACTGTATCATAAAGTGTAAATATTCAAAAAAAACACTTGCCTAGCCCTGATTCTCGGTTAGGATGAAATAAATAGATTTCGTCCTGATCGAATCATGAGTATTGTCGAGCGTCCAAGTTATACATCTAAAGATGTCGAAGTAACATCACGTGAACCTCTGTTCAGTGGTTTTATTCAAGTTGAAAAAGTCAGCCTTCGACATCGTCTATTTAATCAATCTGAATATACTCCTGTATTGCAGCGCGAACTTGTGCATCGGCCTGAAGCGGCTGGCGTTCTACTCTACAATGATCAAAAACAACAGTTTGTCCTGATTGAACAGTTTCGTGTTGGTGCTTTAGATGACTCCCATTCGCCATGGCAACTCGAAATTATCGCAGGTGTATTAGATGGCAATGAATCACCAGAAAGTTGCATTCGACGCGAGAGTCTTGAAGAATCAGGCTGCGAAGTTCAGGATTTAGAACATCTATTTAGTTTTTACCCATCAGCTGGCGCCTGTTCAGAGTTATTTCATCTGTATGTTGCTGAAACCAATTTACCTGCTGTAGGCGGTGTTTTTGGGGTAGATAATGAGGGTGAAAATATTCAGCTGCATTTGTTTAGTTATAGTGAGATTCAAACACTACTCGACAGCGGACGTTTAAGAAATGCCCCTGTTATTATGGCATTACAATGGCTGGCTCAACACAGCAAAACGATAATAAATCCGAAGAGGTAGGACGGTGACTTTTCAAGTCTCAACACTTTCACAAAAAAATCATGTCATTATACAAATTACCGATACCCACCTATTGGAGTATCCGCATTTAGAATTTGTGGGTATGAATCCTGAAGAAAGCTTTCATGCCATTATTCAACAGATACTTAATAAACATCCTGAAACTGATACAATTATCCATACCGGGGACCTAGCTCAGGCACCAACGCCTATTACCTACAAACGTTATATTCAATATATGCAAACGCTTGGTCTGCCCTTTTTTCAGACCTTAGGTAATCATGACAATGTTGACCATTTTCCATTGCATAAAGAGAATCATCAGGAACCTGTGGTCATTTGCTTAGGGAACTGGCGGATTATTCTATTAAATAGTGCGGTAAAAGGTCATATTGATGGACATCTATCAGCAGAACAGCTAGAGAACTTAACGGCTTTACTTGAAGAGTATGCAGATAACCCGATTTTGCTGGCTTGTCATCACCACCCTTTTGCCATGAAGTCAAAATGGATTGATCATCACAAGTTACAAAATTCTAATGCTTTGCTTACAGCATTAACGCCGTTTAAAAATGTAAAAGCTTTGGTCTGCGGGCATGTTCATCAAGACTCAATCAACATTTGGCAAGGGGTCGAATTTTTCTCTACACCTTCGACAAGTGTTCAGTTTAAACCCTTTAGTAATGATTTTGCTTTAGATCAAAATGCTCCCGGCTACCGTTACATTCGTCTAAAAAACGATGGTAGTTTTGAAACAGAAGTCTTCCGTCTTGAAAATTTTCAAGGCCATATAAACACTGATATTTCAGGCTATTAGCCCTATTTCTTATATGCTTATATATAATTATGACTGGGGTAAACACGTTTTGAAAATATTTACGGGTCGGAATGACTATCATCTTGCAGGAAAAATCTATATGATGACGACCCGATGGGAAAATCCCATCGATGGTTTTCTATAAAAACACTTGCATATCACCATATTTTTTGCGTATAGATAATACGTGTATGATGAGGAATGCCCTATTATGGCGAATGACAACCACAACCAAGTTTTGGATGAACATACAGAAGTTGTAGTGGAAGGTGACAAAGCTTCTGCAAAACGTGCACGTAAAGTGAAACCTAAAACTTCTGACATAGGCACAACTGCAAGTTTATTTGGTATTGCACCTTATCAACCTAAGAAAAATGAAGAGTACATGTCTGAAGGACAGCTCGAGCATTTCCGACAAATTCTGCAAGCATGGAAAGCTGAATTAATGTCTGAAGTTGATCGTACTTTAAATACGATGCAAGACGAATCAACTGCACTGCCAGATGTAAACGACCGTGCTACCCAAGAAGAAGAATTTGCAATTGAATTACGTACACGTGACCGTGAACGTAAGTTAATTCGTAAAATCGAACAATCTATGGAAGCTATTAAGAATGAAGACTACGGTTTCTGTGAAACTTGTGGTATTGAAATCGGCTTACGTCGTTTAGAAGCACGTCCAACTGCAACTTTATGTATTGATTGCAAAACTTTGGCAGAAATCAAAGAGAAGCAAAATAACGGTTAATATGACCGCTGTAGCTACTCAAGAAAAGCCTAGCTTTTCATACTCAGGTCGGTTTGCGCCATCGCCAACCGGCCCTTTGCATTTTGGATCACTCATTACTGCTGTTGCCAGCTATTGCGATGCAAAAGCCCATCAAGGCAAATGGCTGGTTCGTGTCGAAGATACAGATATCCCTCGTATTTATCCCGGCAGTGAAGAGCATATTCTTACATCACTTGAAGCCTTCCAATTCGAACCTGATACAGAGATCATCTTTCAAAAAAATCGTTTAGACATTTATGAAAGCGTATTAGACCAACTCAAAAAAGAAGGTCTTATCTATGCATGTCAATGTACCCGCAAAATGCTTGGTTCAAATGCAATCTATGCAGGTACTTGCCGCGATCTCAATCTTGATTTTCAAGGTCAAGCGATTCGGGTAAAAGTTCAAGATCAGCAGATCTGTTTTGATGACCGATTGCAAGGAGTACATTGCTCCAATCTACAACACGATCTTGGAGATTTTGTTCTTAAGCGCCGTGATGGGATTATTAACTATCAACTTGCGGTCGTTGTGGATGATTATCTACAAGGTATTACCCATGTCGTTCGAGGCGCGGACTTATTAGATAACACCGAACGTCAGATTTGGTTAGCTCAGCTTCTAGGTTATCCTAAATTGAGCTATATGCACCTTCCCCTTGCAATGAATGACCAAGGGCAAAAGCTCTCTAAACAAAATCTTGCTCAAGCACTCGATTTATCAAAAGCGCCTGAATTACTTCAAAAAGCAATACTGGCCTTGGGACAACCCAACGTTGATTTAGATCAGCCTAGAGCGATGCTCAAACAGGCTGTAGCGCAGTGGAATGTTGATTTGATTCCTCATGTGCAAGAGCTCAGCGGAACATATCTATAAATAATAAAAAAGCCCGATTTGATATCGGGCTTTTTTATGATGTCTAATTTTAGAAGTTTGACTCTTCTCGTTCTGGGTTGACTTCTTGTGTTGATGCATCAATCTTTAAGATTAAGCTAATCATCGCAGCACACATCATTAAAGACGTACCACCATAACTAATGAATGGCAAAGTCAAACCTTTAGTTGGCATTAAGCCCATATTCATGCCCGCATTTACTAAAATCTGGAGCAAGAAAATAATACTAATGCCGTAAGCTAAATAGCCTGCGCGAAGGTAATGATGTTTCAAAGCACGGTGACCAATTTTGATACAACATGCCAGCATCAAGAAAGACAAGCCAATAACAATCGAAATACCCACGAAACCAAACTCTTCACCTAGCACTGCCAACATAAAGTCGGTATGTGCTTCAGGTAAATAAGATAGTTTTTGTACACTGTGGCCTAAGCCTGTACCAAACCATTCACCACGACCAAAAGCCATTAATGCATTTGATAACTGATAACCTACACCTAATGGATCTGCCCATGGGTCAGTAAACGAAATTAAACGCTGGAAACGGTAGGGTTCAAATAAGATCAAAAACACAATACCTGTGACAATCGCACCAAGCATGATTAAGAACTGAGTTGGCGGCGCGCCCGCTAAAAAGAACACACCAACCATCATCATGACAATAACGACTGTTGCCCCTAAGTCAGGCTCAGCAATAATCAAACCAACCGTGATTGCCATTACCCCACTTAAACGCAGCAGGCCTTTCCAATGAGTACGAACCTCTTTGGCACGGCGCACAACATAGTCTGCGGTAAAGATTGCCATCATGACTTTGGCAACCTCGGTTGGCTGTAAGGTAAAGCCACCGATCTTAATCCAGCGTGTAGAACCGTTCACTTCCGAACCCACCACCAAAGCAGCAAGCAACAGAACCATGGTTAATAACCACAGCGGGAAGGTATTTTTAAACCACGTATTCAGTGATATTCGATAGGTCAAATAAGCCACTACACCCGCAGCGACAATCGAAATACCATGACGAATCACATAGTGAAATGGGTTTTCATGCATATATTCAGCATAGGGCATCGAAGCGGACGCCACCATCACTGAACCGATACACAACAATGCAACGACACAGAAAATCAGGACATTACGTGGCGTCACTTCCGCTGGCCATTTAGGCAATATCCGTTCATACCAATGATTGATTTTCTGGATTGTGGTCTGAGCTAAGCCTGCCATACTACATTCCTAATCATGTTTTCTTTAAACCAACGAATTGACGCAGGCAACAAACTGCTGACCACGGTCATTATAACTTTTAAACATATCAAAACTTGCACATGCTGGTGATAACAACACCACATCTTCTGCCTGTGTTTCACGTTGAGACAGCTCTACAGCTTCTTTAAGCGTTGCTGCATGTAAAATTTTGGTTGCGCCTTGAATTGCTTGTTCAATCACCGAAGCATCCTCACCAATCAATACCACAACTTTGGCATATCTTTCGATAGAAGAACGTAATGGTCCAAAATCCTGACCTTTACCTTGCCCACCTAAAATCAAGGCAACCTTTCCTTTTTTCACTTCAATGGCAGCGCCTAAACCATCAATTGCTGCAAGCGTAGCACCAACGTTAGTGCCTTTAGAGTCATTGTAATAACGTACATCATGCACAGTCTTTACATATTCACAGCGATGCTCTAAGCCTTTAAATTGTTTTAAGGTTTCAAGCATAGATTCCATAGGCAGGCCTATTGCCTCACCTAATGCTAGACAAGCTAAAGCATTTGCTACGTTGTGCATGCCTTGAATATATAAATCTGAGCTTTTAATTAAACGCTGTAAACCACGCGCAAGCCAAAGCGTGCCATCGCCATCTCTTAAAACACCATATTGATTTAAATCTGGTGCATTTAAACCAAAGCTTTGCATTGGTGTTGTATCTGGAACGAGAGGACGACTTAAAGCGTCATCACGGTTAAATACTACTTTTTTAACGCCTTGGAAAATACGGTGTTTTGCTTGATGGTAACCCAACATATTGCCGTGACGATCTAAGTGGTCTTCACTCATATTGAGAACCACAGCAACTTCAGCATTTAAGTGAGACGTGGTTTCTAGCTGAAAACTTGATAGCTCAACTACAATTAATTCAGGTTGATCTTTTAATAAATCTAGAGCTGGGCGTCCAAGATTGCCACCCACAGCAACTTTCTTACCCGCATCTTTAGCCATTAAACCAATTAAAGTCGTTACTGTACTTTTAGCATTAGAGCCAGTGATCGCTACAATAGGCACATCAGTTGCACGGCGTAATAATTGAATATCACCTACCACAGAAATACCTTTAGCAATAGCTGCCTGAATTTCCGGTAATTGCGGTGCAAGGCCTGGGCTTAAAATAATTTCTTCTGCTTGTAATAATAATTCTTGGTCAAGTTGACCGAAACTGGTTTTAACACCAGCTGGGATCTGATCATGCCCTGGTGGCGTGGGACGAGAATCTGTTACTGCAACTTGGTAGCCTTGTTCATGCAGGAAATTTACAGCAGAAACGCCTGATATTCCCAAGCCTGCTACAACTTTTAACCCACCACGTTGTATTAACATTTTTGCCCCACAATTTATCAATCGACAGAATGGCAAAAATGTTAGCACTTTGCTGTTTTGAATGCTTTTTCAGTTTGAACTTTATTCATCTTTTTTTGTGTCAGTGCGTAAAAAAGCCATCAATATGATGGCTTTTTAAACGAAACAAGGAATACTAAATTTATTGCCATTTAATCGGCTTAATTTCTTGAACTGTATTGGTAGGTTTATCTTCGCTTGAACACCCACAACCGCCAGCACAACCAAAGGCTATTTTCGGTTTAAGCCATTTTGCCAAAGTTACCCAACCTTGCTTTTCGCAAAATGCTGAGAGTGAAGAAAAGACTGAATTTGCTGTTTTTGGAAATACTTTCTTAAAAACAACTACAGCACTCCAAATCACTAAAACCGCAATAATCAGATATTGAACCATATACAACCTCCTTTATTGCTTTAGCCCCAGTAGTGGGAAGCAATTTGATAGGTAACAAACGATGCAAAATAAGCTAAACCAAACAGATATGCAGTCATAACTGCAACATGTTTCCATGAACCTGTTTCGCGACGTACCGTTGCCAGTGTTGCCAAACAATGTGGAGCATAAATGAACCACACTAAAAGTGATAAACCTGTTGCCAAAGACCAACCTGTTCCATCTGCACTAATCAGATGTGACAAACCTTGTGCCACAGCATCATCATCTGTTGCAGACAAGGCATAAACTGTACCTAATGCCGCGACAACCACTTCACGAGCAGCCATAGCTGGGATTAAGGCGATACAGATTTGCCAGTTAAAACCAACTGGAGCAAATAAAGGTTGGATAAGATGTCCGAGCATACCTGCAAAACTATAATCTATGGCAGGTAATGTCGCCCCTTCTGGTGGCTGCGGGAAAGTACACAAGAACCAAAGCAAAATAGAGAGCGCAAAAATGATTCCGCCGACGCGTTTCAAGAAGATCTTTGCACGATCCAATAAACCGATTCCCACACTTTTTAAATCAGGAAAACGATAACTTGGTAGCTCTAGCAGTAAAGCATGTTGCGATTTATCTTTTTGCAAAAACTTCATTAAAAATGAAACGCAAAGCGCACTCACAATACCAGCCATATACAGACCAAAAAGCACTAAACCTTGCAGGTTAAAAATACCCCAGACCATTTTCTCTGGAATGAAGGCAGCAATCAGCAAGGCATAGACGGGTAAACGTGCCGAACAAGTCATTAAAGGCGCAACCATAATGGTCGTAAAACGATCACGAGGGTCACTAATACTACGCGTTGCCATAATTCCCGGTACTGCACAAGCAAAGCTTGAAAGTAAAGGAATGAAAGCTCGACCACTTAAGCCCGCTTGGAACATTAATTTATCAAGTAAGAATGCTGCACGCGGTAAATAGCCTGATTCTTCGAGTACTAAAATGAAGAAGAACAAGATCAAAATTTGTGGCAAGAACACAACTACGCCACCCGCACCTGCAATAATTCCGTCAACAACTAAACTATGCAGTAGAGGTTGGGTAATCACAGTTCCCACTACCTCACCAAGCCAGCCGAAGAAGCCTTCAATACCATCCATGAATGGAGCTGCCCATGCAAAAACTGCTTGGAACACAATAAACATCATGAGCGCAAGGCTAAGTAGGCCCAAAACCGGATGTAAGAAAATTCGATCTAGAAAATCAGTACGCTTATCTCCCTGATCAACATAATGAACTACATCTTTAAAAATCATATCGATTTTTTGATGATGAGTTCCAGTTAAACCACTTAGTTCAGTTTGTGGCACACTATATTTTTCTTGATCAAGGGCATGTAATAAATTTTCAATACCCGCATTACGGACGGCAACTGTTTCAACAACTGGTACGCCCAAACGCTGAGATAACTTTTGAGTATTAATTTGGATGCCACGACGACGCGCTTCATCCATCATATTCAGTACAAGTAAAATCGGACGACCCAACTCGATCATTTCGAGTACTAGTCCTAAATGCAATTTTAAGTTAGTGGCATCAACCACACATAAAAAGGCATCTTGCTGCCCTTCTTCTGCAATTTTACCCAAACACACGTCACGGGTAATTACTTCATCAGGACTGGTGGCATTAAGGCTATATGTACCCGGCAAATCAAGTACACGCACTGCTCGGCCTGAAGGCAACTGAAAATGACCAACCTTACGCTCGACCGTTACGCCTGCATAGTTTGCAACTTTTTGTCGAGTTCCGGTTAAATGGTTAAAAAGAGAGGTTTTACCACAGTTAGGATTTCCCACAAGGGCAATACGTAACGCATCACTCATGCGGGTACTCCTTCTTCTACTTGAATTTCAATTTTTTCCGCTTCTGCTTTACGTAAAGCGAAACGAGTAAAGCCAATTTGGATTAAGATCGGATCACCACCAAAAATACCTTTGGTAATCACTTCCACTCGTGTGCCCGGTACAAAGCCCAGACTTTCCAAACGAATTGCGACCAAATCTTGCTGCTCGGACTCTAGTTCTATCCGATTCACTTTGGTGATGGTCGCCGCTTGCTTCACTTTTAAAGCTGATAAACGCACCGCATCCGATCCTAAACCTTTTTTAATAGTATACATATAAATGAGAATAATTACCAAATAAGGTTAAATTTCACTTCTTATCTAGTTTAATCGACAAACCTTAAAGTTTCTTTTACAGTACAGAAGTTTAGAGGATCTAGTGTATGTTGAATAAAAAACCGCGTATTCCAAGCCCTGTTCAAATTCCTGAACATTTGAGCTTTTTACAAGGTTTTCGTGACTATCTCGTTGCTCAGACGGTAAGTCCACATACACGTAATGCTTATTTATCCGACCTTATTCAATGCAGTGAACTTCATAAAAAATTAGCTCTTCCGGAGTGGACAAGTGATGATATCGCTGATGTTTTGATTGAGTTGACTAAAGCTGGAAAAAGCCCACGCTCGATTGCTCGTTGCTTATCTGCCCTACGCCAGTTTTACAAATTTTTACGTGAACAGAAATTACGAAGCGATAATCCTGTAGCAACCCATCATTCTCCCAAAATTGGCAGAGCCTTACCCAAAGATCTATCAGAAGAAGATGTCGAAGCACTGATTCAGGCTCCAGACATTAATACAGAACTGGGTTTACGCGATCGGGCAATGTTTGAAGTTCTTTACGCATGTGGTTTACGTGTTTCAGAACTGCTGAACTTGCGCCTAGAACTTATTAACTTAAAACAAGGCTATTTAAGAATTACTGGTAAAGGTAATAAAGAGCGTTTGGTCCCGCTAGGGCAATTTGCTTGTGAATGGGTAGAACGCTACTTGCAGGATGCTCGGCCTCAACTCTATAAAAGCTCTACTGACTATCTCTTTTTAACTCAACACGGCGGAATTATGAGCCGTCAGAACTTCTGGTATGCCATTAAGCGTTACGCCTTACAAGCCAATATTCAAGCTGAACTCTCACCTCACACCTTACGTCACGCCTTTGCAACACACCTGCTCAATCACGGCGCCGATTTACGCGTAGTACAAATGTTATTGGGTCATAGTGACTTATCAACTACTCAAATTTACACACATGTAGCACAAGTGAGAATGCAACAATTGCATGAAAAACATCATCCTAGAGGTTAAAAAATTTAAAACTTATTATTTGAAATACACCCAACAATCAATTGATTTCGTTCACAAAGGTTAAGAAAGTTTTAACAATACACACTAGATTTTTTGTTATGCTTAGCAGCTTCTGACTATAAATACTGATGAAATAAGGGTTATCTATGTCTTTTACCCGATCTCAACTGTTTCTTGCCTGTGCTTTGGCTTCTAGCCTGTTATTCAGTGCTTGTTCTAAAGAAAACAAACCACAAAAAGAAGATGCGCTCACTGCGACCGCACCTGCTACTGGGGAAGCTTCAACCATCATTGAACGCAATGCGAAACAGCGTTTAATTGAAACTTTGCAAAAACAATTTAAGAGTGCAAACATCAACGCCAAAATTTTAGATATCAAGCCTACTGAAGTGCCTAACTTATATTGGGTAAATCTCGAAGGAATGACGTCGATTTATACAACCAGTGATGGTAAATACCTGATTCAAGGTGATGTCATCCGTTTAGGCGGTAAAGAACTGCATAATATCGGCGATAATCTTCAAGCTTCAGAAAACAAGAAGCATCTGGCTGCTTTAAAAAATGAAGATTTGATCGTTTACCCAGCTAAAGGTGGTAAGGCTAAACATGTGATTTATGTGTTTACCGATGCAAGCTGTCCTTATTGCCACAAATTACATGAGCATTTACCTGAAATTAATGAAAAAGGTATTGAGGTACGCTATATCGCTTGGCCACGCGGTGAACAATTTATGCCAACTATGGAAGCTGTATGGTGTAGTGCAGATCGTAAAGCTGCCTTTAACCAAGCAGTACAAGGTATCAATATCCCACCTGCTCAATGTAAAAACCCTGTCCGTGAACAATATCAACTTGGCTTAAACATGGGTGTAAATGGAACACCGGCTATTTACAATGTTGATGGTGAGTACTTAGGTGGATACCTAACACCGGATGAATTAATTAAACGTCTGGATAAATAACATCCTTTAGGCTGATGAATGATTAATCATCTATCTCTTTTAAAAAGCGCTGCTCTGATCGCAGCGCTTTGTTTTTTCAACAATTAATATTTAAACAACCTCTGTTTAAAGACTGATCTACTCTTCTTTTCCAAACATCGCACTCTAATTCATTGAACAAGCACTAAAAGCGCTAGAGTCTGGCGTTTTTTTTAGCTATGATCTAGCTTCAACTAAATGATTAAATGATGAATGGAGTGTGACGTGAAACCAGTTCGCCTGGCAATACTCGGTCTAGGAACCGTAGGTGGAGGAGCCCTTAAACTACTACAAGAAAATGCCGCTGAAATTAAACGTCGCACCGGTCGAGAAATTCAAATTACCCACGTTGGAACACGCCGCCCTCGTCCAGATCTTGAATTGGAAGGGATTAAACAAAGCGCCGATTTACTTGACATCGTTCGTCAACCAGACGTTGATGTAGTTGTAGAAGTTATGGGTGGGATCCACCCTGCTTACGAAGTTATCATGGAAGCGATCAAACACGGCAAACAAGTCGTGACTGCAAATAAAGCGCTACTCGCTGAACATGGCAATGAATTATTTAAAGCAGCAGAAGACAATGCTGTGCAAATTGCTTATGAAGCAGCAGTTGCTGGCGGTATTCCAATTATTAAAGTGATCCGTGAAGGTCTTGCTGCAAACCATATCGAATGGTTGGCAGGTATTATTAATGGTACAGGTAACTTTATTCTGACTGAAATGCGTGAGAAAGGTCGTGCATTTGATGATGTATTAAAAGAAGCTCAAGAACTCGGTTATGCAGAAGCAGATCCAACGTTTGACGTTGAAGGTATTGATGCTGCGCATAAACTTACCATTTTAGCGTCTTGTGCGTTTGGTATTCCTCTTCAATTTGATAAGGTTTATACCGAAGGTATCAGCAAAATCACTGCGCAAGATGTGAAATATGCCGAAGATCTTGGTTTCCGCATTAAACATCTTGGTATTGCACGTCGTGCTGAAAAAGGTATTGAATTACGTGTTCACCCAACACTTATTCCAGATGAACAGCTGATTGCGAATGTAAACGGCGTTAAAAATGCTGTTTTAGTTCAAGCTAATGCCGTAGGTCCAACACTCTATTACGGCGCGGGTGCAGGCGCAGGTCCTACAGCTTCTGCGGTTGTTGCCGACGTTATTGATATTGTTCGTGACATCTCTTATACCGAAGACGGCGCAGGAACAATTCCTCAGTTGGCTTTTGAAGCATTAACCAATGTGCCAATTTTAAGCCGTGAAGAAATGACCACAGGTTACTACATCCGCTTAAATGCAGAAGATCAAACTGGCGTACTTGCAGATGTGACTACCATCTTAAGTCGCGCTGGAATTAGTATTGATGCGATCATGCAACAATCTCGTTTAAAAGACCTTATTCCAATCGTGATTCTGACTGATCCAATCGTTGAATCAAAAATGGATGATGCTCTTGCACAAATCCAAGCATTACCTGCAATTCGTGGCGAAATCGTAAGAATTCGTTTAGAATCGCTCGATAGTTAATCAGGTTGAGGGAAAGATTCCCTCTCCCGCTTCACCTCTAATTGGAACACCATCATGTCTAATGCCAATCGTTATACTGGTCTTGTAGATCGTTATCGTGACCGTTTGCCAGTTTCGGCAACTACTCGTGCTATCTCTTTGGGTGAAGGCAACACCCCACTCATTAAACTTGAGAATATTCCACGTATTATTGGCAAAGATGTTGAAATTTATGTGAAATATGAGGGTTTAAACCCAACTGGTTCATTTAAAGACCGTGGTATGACCATGGCTGTAACCAAAGCGGTTGAAGAAGGCTCTAAAGCGATTATCTGTGCATCTACTGGTAACACTTCTGCTGCTGCTGCTGCCTATGCTGCACGTGCAGGTATCAAAGCATTTGTTTTGATTCCAGAAGGCAAAATTGCGATGGGTAAAATGGCACAAGCGATGATGTATGGTGCGATCACTATGCAAATTCGTGGTAACTTCGATGATGGTATGCGTCTTGTAAAAGAAGTCGCTGATCAAGCGCCTGTAACGATTGTAAACTCAATCAACCCTTACCGTTTGCAAGGTCAAAAGACTATTGCTTATGAAATCGTTGAAGCTTTAGGCCGTGCACCTGATTACCACTGCTTACCTGTAGGTAACGCAGGTAACATCACCGCTCACTGGATGGGTTATACCGAAGCTGTAGCAAACCAACCTGCTGATCAGTTTGAACAAGTGATTTATGATGCTGCTACTGATCAATTCACTGGTCCAAAACCAGAAGGTTTACCGACTATGGTGGGTTACCAAGCTTCTGGCGCAGCTCCATTCTTACGTGGCGCTCCAGTTGAAAGCCCTGAAACTGTTGCAACTGCAATCCGTATTGGTAATCCACAAAGCTGGAACCATGCAAAAGCTGTAGTACGTGACTCTAAAGGCTGGTTTGATGAACTTCAAGACAGCGAAATTTTAGAAGCTCAACGCTTACTTTCTATGTATGAAGGCGTATTTGTTGAGCCAGCGTCTGCTGCTTCTATCGGCGGTGCGATCCGTGATATTAAAGCGGGTAAAATTGCTGAAGGTTCTGTAATTGTATGTACAGTAACTGGTAATGGCTTGAAAGATCCTGACACTGCAATCAAACAATGTGCTGATGCAGTGATGTTGTCAATTGATGCAACAATGGACCAAGTAAAAGATTCGATTTTATCTAATATGTAAGATCTGATTTTTCAAAAAAACGGCTGTATTAAACAGCCGTTTTTTTATGTCTTTTTTATAGCCATAAAAAAACGCTTCTTGATAGAAGCGTTTTTAGAATATTGAACTTAAATACGTTTTGGTAAATTACTTAACCAACCCAATAAGTTAGTTGCATCATTATTACGTGCCTGTGTACTTGGTTCACCAAGTAATACAATGACTGCTGGACGTGAATTTACAGTCGTGTGCATTACAACACAGCGACCTGCTTCATTAATATATCCAGTTTTAGACAAGTTAATATTCCAACCACCATTACGCACTAGAGCATTGGTATTATTAGATTTCAACACGCGATAACCCAAGTTAAAATCATAAGTCGGTGTGGTTGAGAATTGACGAATCAAGCCATATTGAGAAGCTGTACTTACCAAAATTCCTAAGTCACGTGCTGAAGACACATTACGCGGATCTAAACCAGTTGACTCATAATAGTGAGTCGAACTCATACCCAAGGCACGAGCTTTAGCATTCATTGCAGCTACGAATGCAGGACGCCCACCCGGATAAGTACGTGCTAAAGCTGCTGCTGCTGGGTTTTCTGACTTCATTAGAGCGAACAGAAGAACTTCTGCACGGTTCATCTTGTCACCAACACGTAAGGTTGAACTTGAGTTTTTACCACCTGCACCAGCAAAATCAATTTGCTCAAGTGTAATTTCTTCTGACATGTTTAAACGGGCATCTGCCGTTACAACCGCTGTCATCACCTTTGTAATAGATGCAATTGGCACAGAAGCGTTAGTATTTTTACTGTAGAGCACTTCACCAGTTTGCGCGTCCATCACAAGTGCAGCTCGAGCACTTACACTCGGCTGGGCATTGTAACCAGACGTATCACGGATTGGAGCAATCTTCGGTGCAGATGCTACAATTTTAGGTGCGCTACCACCACGCAAAGTTGTGGTTACCGATGTTGAACCTTGCGGAGTAGGTTCGTCATCTTCATCATTTAAAAATTGGCTAGCATCAGCTGAAGACCAATTTAAGCTTGCAGTACCACTATTCCCTGAGGACGGGTTATTGACGAGTTCTGCAAAGCTTGTTGAACTCAAACTAAGCAAAATAGACATGCTTAGCACATGCATTAAAGACTTTTTAGAATTTTTCACGGCACAATACTCGACTCAGGGTGATACACATTTGCGCTTACTATAATTATGCCTTACATTTGAGGTATAAGGTATAACGCTTTTACCGACACAATTGTGCACAACTATTCGCTCACTATATAAGAATAGGATTGCTAATTTTGTCATTCCATTGCAAGCTAATTTTGCTTTATGTAACAAAAAACTTGTTTTTTGAAAGAAAGGAGGTCTTCTTGATTACAGTTTTAGTTGTGGATGACCATGAACTTGTACGTACAGGTATCTGCCGTATGTTAGAAGATCATGCCGATGTAGAGGTCATTGGACAAGCCGAATCGGGTGAAGAAGCAATTGCTATTGTTCGTCAGAAACATCCTCAAGTTGTGCTACTTGATGTCAATATGCCTGGCATCGGCGGCGTAGAAACAACACGTCGTTTACTGCAAACCGCACCAGATACAAAAGTGATTGCAGTCAGTGGCTTAGCAGAAGAACCTTACCCTTCTCTTTTGCTTAAAGCAGGAGCTAAAGGTTACATCACCAAAGGTGCTCCAATTACCGAAATGGTTCGGGCTATCAATAAAGTGATGCAAGGCGGCAAATACTTTAGTGCCGATATTGCGGAGCAATTAGCAAGTTCTTATTTATCCGATACACAGCAATCACCTTTTGATTCTCTCTCTGAACGAGAAATGCAAGTTGCAATGATGGTTGTAAATTGTATTAGCGCTCAAGAAATTGCAGACAAACTTTTTGTAAGTGTTAAAACAGTGAATACTTACCGCTACCGTATTTTTGAAAAGCTAGCCATTGATAGTGATGTTAAACTGACTCATCTCGCGATTCGTTACGGTCTGATCAAGCCTTAATCAGACTTACATGCAATTTCCCGTAAACTCATCCTTGTCCCATACGATATTTCGTTTGGGCACGTGGTATGGTTTATATCGCCTTATTATTGCGGTTAGCCTGAATATTATTTTGGTTTTAACCGATGCTCAAATCGACAATAGTCTACAACAACCCACTTTATATTCTTATACACTACTCGGCTATTCGCTCTTAAGCCTTCTTCAACTTTTATGCTTCAAGTTTATTGCCACTCAGGCAACAAGGCAGCTCATTTTATTTTTTGTAGTTGATATTATCTGTCTGAGTTTACTTACATTTTCAGTAGGCGAACCCAATCTTCAACTCAGCTTGCTCTATGTTATTGCCATATTTACTTCGGCCATTTTACTTAGCGCAAGAATGTCGTTGCTCATTACATTACTTGCAGTCATTGCGGTTATTTACCAACGCTTCGTTGGCAGTTTATTTGACTACAATAATTTAAATACGATTGGTAATAGCGCCTTATTGGCATTCTTGTTTTTTGTAGTACATGGAATCGGACAAATTGCGGTCCAGCGCTTTAAATTACTTGAAGCGCTAACTTTCCATCAATCAATAGAACTCTATCAACTACAAAATATTAACCGCTATATCTTGGAACAAATTGAAGAGGGCTATTTAGTTCTAGATGAAAACTACGACATTGTTTTAAGTAACCCAGCCGCCTGCTCTCTTTTAGGAATTCCACCTCAATTTGCCAGTGAAAAATATCCCTTAGCAAAATGGCATGCTGACTTATTTGAAATTCTTAAGTTTGATAACTTAAAAGAAGGTGATCGATTTATTTTTGAGTCTCGACTGTCGGCTTACTCTATTAATATTAAAGTGCAACATCTTTTGGTGCCGCAGCAAGCATTAACACTACTCATCTTACAAGATGCGCAGCAGATTAATCAGCAAGCTCAACAACTCAAACTTGCTGCTTTAGGACAACTCTCAGCAAGTATTGCACATGAGATCCGTAATCCTCTTGCAGCCATTGTTCAAGCAAATGAATTACTCAAAGATAGTGACGCGGAACAGCAAAATACTTTACGCAATATGATTGGCAAGCAAACGAAACGCATTGATAGTATTGTTCAAGATACGTTAGGACTTGCCCGCAGTGAAAGAACGTATCCCATCCAGATTGAATTAAATGACTTCTTAAAAACGTTATTAGATGAAGATTTATCTGATGTTAAACATGCGATCCAGCTTAAAAGTTCTGATTTATCCTTAAAGCTATTGTTTGATGAAAAGCAACTCAGACAAGTGCTCATTAACCTTGTTAGGAATGCTCTACGCCACAATGCACCCCACTCTCCCGATGTTCTGATCAATATCCATTCACAAACAAATAAAATTTATATTGATGTGATCGATTACGGTGAAGGGGTTTCAAAACGTGATATATCTCAATTATTTAAACCATTTTTTAGTACCGAAATTAATGGAACTGGTTTAGGATTATATTTGTCTCATAGTTTTTGTGAGGCAAACCATGCAAAGCTCACTTATGTAGAGCAAAAACAAGGGGCATGCTTCAGAATAGAATGCCCAATAATATATTGATTTTTTTATTAGGTTTTTGGGGAAATGGCAGAACAGCAACCACTCGTTTTGCTTGTAGACGATGAAGAAGATTTGTGCCTGTTAATGCAAATGACTCTTGCACGAATGGGGATTAAGACACATCTTGCTTATCGGGTTGAACAGGCCAAACAGCTCTTTACTCAGTTTCATTACGATGCGTGCTTGACCGATTTAAATCTACCTGATGGTAGTGGTTTAGAATTGGTTCAACATGTTTCTCAAACTTACCCACACACACCCATTGCAGTCTTAACTGCATACGGCAATATGGATATTGCAATTGCAGCACTAAAAGCGGGAGCTTTTGATTTTGTCAGCAAACCGATTAACCAAATTCATTTAGATCAATTGTTAAAAAAGGCGCTTAACCAGCCAAAACCAGAGCATGAGTTCGGTGAAACAACATTAGAAAATGACTTATTAATTGGGCGTTCACCACCTATACAAAACTTACGGACAGCTATTAAAAAAATAGCCCGCTCCCAAGCTCCTGTATTTGTTACAGGCGAGTCTGGTACGGGTAAAGAAGTTGTTGCGAATCTGATTCACCGATTAAGCAACCGCAGTGAAGGACCATTTATTGCAATTAACTGTGGAGCAATCCCAACTGAGCTCATGGAAAGTGAACTTTTCGGGCATAAAAAAGGGAGCTTTACTGGCGCGACTCAAGACAAACAAGGTCTGATTTTATCGGCACACGGCGGCAGTTTATTTTTAGATGAAATTGCCGAATTGCCTTTAAGTATGCAAGTTAAATTGCTTCGGGCAGTACAAGAGAAAAAGATTCGCCCTGTAGGTTCAGATCAGGAAATTGATGTTGATTTTCGAGTAATCAGTGCGAGTCACCAAGACTTAGATTTATTAGTTCAACAAGGTAAATTCCGTCAGGACTTATTTTTCCGTATTCATGTTATGGATATTATGCTGCCGCCACTGCGTGACCGTGGTGGAGATATTTTGCTATTGGCCAATCATTTTATTCAAAAGGTTTGTACGGAATGGGGAATTTCAAGCAAGCAATTAACGGCGAGCGCTGAGACTTACTTATTGCAGCAAGACTTCCCGGGTAATGTTCGTGAATTAAGAAATATGATTGAACGGGCTATTACTTTAAGTGATGATGAGTCCATTGATTTAACACACTTAGCGCCTCCTCTTAGAGGCAGTAGCGTGAGCCCGCAAATCGTAACGAAACAACTAAATCAAACACCGGCTGTTCAGACTCACCCAAAATTTCCAATGGAAGGTTTAGAACGCTACTTAGAAAATATCGAAAAAGATATTTTACTGAATGCTCTGAACATGACGCATTGGAATCGAACTTTAGCGGCTAAAAAGTTAGGAATGACTTTCCGTTCTTTGCGCTATCGACTCAAAAAGTTTGGCTTAGATACTGAAATGGGAGAGGAAGTATAAAAATTACTTCCTCTTTAGGAATAAATCTGCAACGCGCTCTAAATATACGTCTTCTTTCATTTCTGCAGGTAATGGATAGGTCTGGTTAGGTTGAATACCCTGACCTTCAATCATATTGCCATTTGGCGTGTAGTAGTGTGAGACCGTCATTTGTAGAGCCGCCCCACTTGGCAAAGGAAATAGCTTTTGCACTACACCTTTTCCATAACTTTTTTCACCCATCACCCAAGCACGCTGGTGTTCTTTCATGGCCGCAGTAAAAACTTCTGCCGCCGATGCAGAGCGATGATTAATCAATATACCCAGTTTTATATTCTGAAATTCATTACCGGGCAAAGCCTGGAACTGCTGGTTACCTTCCGAACGGCTTTTGGTCGAAACAATAATTCCGTTATTTAAAAATAAATCTGCTGACTCAACTGCTGCCGATAACAACCCACCCGGATTGTTTCGCAAATCGATTAAAACAGCCTTTAAACGTGGAGAACTGTTTTCTTCAATTAATCTTTTAATTTCATTAGCAGTGTCTTGTTGGAATACTCTAATTTTGAGTACGAGCACCTGATTATGTAACATTACAGGTTCTATATCGGTTTCTATTTTTTTATTACGGACTAAGTTAATGTTTCCGTTTAGCTCTTCTGCTTGTACTTGAAGTGTACTTCCTATAGAACCGTAAAGTAGTCCAAGCACCTGATCTTGGTTTAAATTTTTTAAATCTTGGTTATCAATTTTGAGAATCGTCTGACCATTTCTCAAACCTAATTTATAGGAATCAGAACCGGTTTTAAGATCACGAATCATCCATTTATGAGCATGTGATTCAGGGCTTAATGCAAAATCAACTGATGCAAGATCACCCTCTGTGTATTGAATCAGTTGGCGATATTCTTCTGCCGATAAATAACGCGAATAACGATCTAACCCACTCACTAACCCTTTTATGGCTTGTTGAAACAAGGCATCGTCAGATTTCACATCAACGTAGTTATCTCGAACAATTCCATAGATTTGCACAAACTGTTGAATCGACTCGATCGGCACCTCTGCATAGCTATGTTCCGGTTCTTCCGAATCCGAATGCAAAGGTGACATTTTTTCTTTTACAACTGGCGCTGCAAAGGTAAATTGGCTGCAACACAGCAACATACTTACAATAAGTTTTTTATATTTAATGTGTTGCAGCATCCAATCACCTTTAACTTATGCAGATAGTGTAATCAGATTACGTCCTTGCATTTCGGCGGGAACAGGAATCTTCATTAAATTGAGAATTGTCGGTGCTACGTCTGCAAGCACACCACCTTCTGCAATTGTTGCTTGTGTTGGACCAACATAGATAAACGGTACAAGCTCGGTTGTATGTTGAGTATGCACTTGCCCACTTTCGTAGTCTTGCATTTGCTCAACGTTACCATGGTCAGCAGTAATGAGCATATGGCCTTTTTTCGCCATAACTGCCTCATAGACACGACCTAAACAAGTATCAACCGCTTCAACTGCTTTAACCGCAGCATCAAACACACCTGTATGACCGACCATATCACCATTTGCATAGTTCACAACTAATAAGTCGTATTCACCCGAATTAATCGCTTTAACCAACTCATCAGTGACTTCATAAGCACTCATTTCTGGCTTAAGGTCATATGTCGCAACGTTTGGAGATGGAATTAAAATACGTTTTTCACCTGGATATTCATCTTCACGGCCACCACTAAAGAAGAATGTTACATGCGCATACTTTTCAGTTTCAGCAATACGTAACTGGGTTTTACCTAAAGAAGACAGATACTCACCCAATGAATTTTTGAGGGCTTCTGGCATATATGCAACGGGCGCATCAATGCTCGCCTGATAACGCGTTAACATCACAAACTTAGAAAGATTCGGTACAACTTTACGTTCAAAACCAGCAAAGTCTTTCTCTACAAATGCGCGAGTAATTTCACGAGCTCGGTCAGCACGGAAATTCATAAATACAACGCTATCACCATCTTGAACTTTAGCAATATCACCAATACGAGTCGCTTTTACAAACTCATCATTTTCATTGGCTGCATAAGCTAATTCCAACCCTTCAACCGCTGTTTGCGCAGTACGAAGTGCTTCACCTTCGGTCAACAAGCGATAAGCTTGCTCAACGCGATCCCAACGGTTGTCACGGTCCATTGCAAAGTAGCGACCAATCATGGTTGCGATACGGCCTTGGCCCGGATATTGAGCAAATAATGCATCTAATTTTTCTAAAGACGGCTGAGCACTACGTGGAGGTGTATCACGACCATCAAGAAACGCGTGTAAGTAAACTTTTGCACCGCGTTTTAATGCAAGCTCACACATCGCCACAATATGATCTTCATGTGAATGGACGCCACCTTCTGAAAGTAGCCCCATAATATGAACAGCACCGCCAGCAGCTTTGGCTTTTTCAACCGCATCGATCAACACTTCATGTTTGAAAAAGTCACCAGTACGGATATCTTTAGTAATACGGGTAAAGTCTTGATATAACACACGGCCAGCGCCAAGATTCATATGGCCGACTTCAGAGTTCCCCATTTGTCCATCAGGCAATCCAACATCTTCACCTGAACCAGAAATTAGACTATTCGGATGCTTGGCTTTCATTGCCGCCAAATTTGGTGTTTTTGCTGCAAGAAAAGCATTATCTTCAATCGCTTCACGGTGTCCAACACCATCCATAATGACCAGAACGTGAGGGATCTTGCCAGCAGTTGCATCCGTCATAATCAATTTCTCTTTTGTCTACAATTTCGTCACAATATCTTACCGAATTTTCGGCCAAGACTCTATTTATTCCTATGGCTTTCACCAATATCCGCGATTGATGAAAACTATAAATATCACTTATTTCTAACGAGCGCGGTAAAGCAAATAACTTCCGGCACCAAACATTAGCAAGATAGGTACAAGTACGAACCATGCTGGAGATGGGGAATAAACCAAGCTCGCATAGCCCAAGAAATCTTGCAAATAATAGAAACTCAAACCAATGAACAATGCGATCACCAAACGGAAACCCATTGATTGTTGGCGTAACGGTCCAAAAATAAAAGAACACGCCACTAGAACTAATGCAATGAGTGAAAATGGCGAAGCAACTTTTTGCCAGAAAGCCAATTGGTACGTCTTTGGTACCTGACTATATTCATCCATATAACGCATAAAGCTAATCAGTTGGCTTGGCGATAAATCTTCAGGATCTAAAGTCACCATATGCACATATTTAGGCTGTAATGCTAAAGCAAGCGATTGTTCTTCATGGTCAGTTTTGATGGCATTGCCTGCCGCCAAAATGTCCATTTGTTCAGCTTTTTTCAAAGCCCATTGACCATTTTTAATAAACTGTCCTTGCTGAGCATTAATTAATGATTGCAAGTAATAATTCTGGTCAAAGTCGACCACTTGAATGTCTCTTAAATTGCCTTGAGAATTAGCATAGTCGATATAGATAAATCGCTGCCCTTCACGTGACCAATAACCTTTAACTTCACCTAAAGCAGCTACTGAACGATGGCTTTTAACACTTTGTGCTTTTTCATTCGTGTAAGGGATAACCCATTCACTTAAAGCAAACGACAAAATAATAAGCAGTAAAGCTGAGCGCATAACCCAACCGACAATACGCCATAAGCTAACACCCACTGAACGCATAACAATGAGTTCACTACTCGTTGCCAATGAGCCCAGTCCAATCACAGCACCAATCAAGGCAGAGATAGGTAAAATTTCATAGAGATAGCGAGGAGCTCCCCACAAGACATAGACGAGAGCTTGCCATGCGTTATAGTCTGGTTTGAGCTCACCCAACTCGCCAAGATATGTAAATAAGACCTGAAGAATGGACAAAACAACTGTGGTGCCAAACATCGCAAGCGCAGTGGTTTTCGTCACATATTTGGCGACTATTCGACGTGCTAACATTATAATTTCACTCGCTTGATCTGTTTCTTGATTTTTGGTCCTAACTTCTGCTTACGTGAGAATAAGGCGGCAGCAACGCCATACACAACTAACACGGCAGGATAAGCCCAAATATCGAGTTCTTCTTTACTAATACGAGTCTTGATTGCAATCATTAATACGATCAGACTGGAAAAAATAAAAATCGCCGGAATAAGACGGTAATAACGGCCTTGTCGTGGGCTCACCTCAGACAATGCCACTGATAGCATTAATGCAATAACAATGGTGAATGGCCCAAATAAACGCCATCCCAACTCACTTCTGATGACTGGATCATTTGTTTTTGAAAAGAGTTTTGTTGTTGATAGTGCTTCTACATCGCCACTCTCAAACTTAACATCTTTGTCATTTTCTAAACGTAGACGATAAGACTGAAACTCTGCTTGTGTATATTTTGGTTGTCCCGGAAATATTTCATAGCGACGACCTTGTACCAGATCAACGACATTGGCGGTGTCATTTGCAACTTCTACACGAGTCGCTTCTTTTGCCAAAATCATAACATCTGGCTTATCTTCTTTAGCAGCGCGCTGATAAAAGAAAATGTCCTTCAAATTCTTTCGGTCTTCTGACAATGAACCTGCATAGATCGTATATGGCCCAGAGGAAATAAACTCTCTTGGTCGAACCAAATCGAAACCTGTCCGGACAGCTTGTGTAGTTGTCAGTTTTTCAAACTCACGTAGTCCCCACGGCGTCATCCAGAGCATAAGCACAGACTGAAAAACCATATAAACAAGCGTCATTGGAATGAGTAATCGTGCTAATTGATGACGGCTTACACCACTACCATTTAATACAGCCATTTCATGGTCAACATATAAACGACCAAACACCAACATTAAACCAATGAAAAAACCCAATGGTAAAATGAGTGTTAGAAATTCAGGTAAACGATATCCAATGATGCTAAATAAGATACTGGCATCTAAACGCCCCTGCGCCGCCACACCAAAGTATTTGATCAGACGACCACCCATCATGATTAAGGTCAGTAAAGAAATGACCACCAATGAGGTAGAGACAACTTGCTTGACGAGATAACGCCGAATAATCAAAGTAATACTTCCAAAAGGCTAATCGGGACGTGTGCTAGTTTACCCGAATGTTAAAAATATAAAACCGCACATTGCAACGCTATGCTTGAAAGTGTTTCAATGTTTTAATCCAACATAACTTTCTATAGGCAATCACGGCAGCCATGAAATTTACAACTTATACAACTTTTCCCGAACAGACATCTAATGAATCTTTGTGGGTTTTAGTTGATTCAGAACAGCTACAAAGCAACATCAACACATATCAAATCAATAACCTAGAAAGCGTTCTTACTGCCACCCAATTCAAAGGCAACTTCAATGAAACTCTGCCTTTATTCGGTCAGGTTTCAAATCAACCTCATAGCCAATTACTTGGCTTAGGAAAAACAGCCGAACTTCAGGCAGTTAAGCTCGCTAAACTTGCCCAAACCATTATCAAATCGACACAAAATAAATTTAAGCATATCGCGATTGATATTGCTGCGTTACCTGTCGAATACCATTATTTATTCGCTTTAAGCTTAACTCAAGCAGCTTATGGTTATGATGAGTTTAAATCGAAAAAAAATGAATTTGTGTTACAACAGGTTGATTTAATTAGTTCAACGACGAGCCTTGATGAAAAACAACTGGCTTTAGTGCATGCCGTACAGTCTGGTCAGTCGTATGCACGTGACCTTGGAAATCGTCCGGGTAACATTTGCTTCCCTGAATATTTGGCAGAACAAGCATTAGCTTTAGCCGCAGAATTCCCTGATTTACTCAAAGTGACTGTCTTAAATGAACAGCAAATGGCTGATTTAGGCATGTATGCTTTCCTTGCAGTCAGCAAAGGATCGGAGCGCCCGGGTCGTATCGTAACACTTGAATACCAAGCTGGAATCGATGAAGCACCTGTTGTACTTGTCGGTAAAGGCGTTACTTTTGATACAGGCGGTATTTCTTTAAAACCAGGCCTAGGCATGGATGAAATGAAGTTCGATATGTGCGGTGCAGCCTCTGTACTAGGTACCATTCGTGCGCTATGTGAAGCGAAACTCCCTATTCATGTCGTTGGAGCAATTGCAGCTGCAGAAAACATGCCTTCAGGTAAAGCAACTCGCCCAGGTGATATTGTGACAACCATGAGCGGTCAAACTGTTGAAATTTTAAATACCGATGCAGAAGGTCGTTTGGTACTGTGCGACACATTGACCTATATCAAACGCTTCAATCCAGCAGTCGTGGTTGATATCGCAACATTAACAGGTGCATGTGTAGTCGCTTTAGGTAAAGTACTGAGTGGTTTGTTCTCACCAGATGATGCTTTAGCAGCTGAACTTCAACAAGCGGGTGAGCAATCATTTGACCGTGTATGGCGTATGCCAGTGATTGAGGATTATCAAGAATTACTTGATTCACCATTTGCTGATATTGCAAACATCGGCGGTCCATACGGCGGTGCGATTACGGCAGCATGTTTCCTTGAGCGCTTTACACGTGAGTACCGTTGGGCTCATTTAGATGTAGCAGGAACAGCGTGGTTATCTGGTCCAGCTAAAGGTGCAACAGGTCGTCCAGTACCATTACTCATGCAATTTTTAGCGAATCGTGTAAATACGAATGGCTAAAGTTAGTTTTTATCTGTTTGAAACCAGTGAAGAACGGCAAGTCGATAGTGCTTGCCGTTTATGCCGAAAGATTTTACAGAAGCATCCTAAAATCTGGTGGTATTGCCCAGATGTGCAGCTACAACAAACTCTTGATGAAAGATTATGGGATTTCGACCCTGCAAGTTTCATTGCGCATGGCATTGACCAAGCTGAAGCTGCTGTATGTATTTCGGCTAAACAACCGCTTGAACAAGGCTTGTTAGTATTTAATTTTAACAATCATGCACTTGAACAAGTTGATCATTTTAGCCACATTATAGAAATTGTTGAAAATAATGAAACAGCCAAGCAAATTGGCCGAGAAAAATTTAAAATGTATCGCCGTTTGGGTATAGAACCGCGGACCTTTAAATTATAACGCGCTAAAATGTAAATACTGTTGAACAAAGGAGAAGCATGGTGGCATTAAATGTCGGGCAAGATTTTAAAAAAAGATGGTTAAATGCGCCTGAAGCTGTCCGTCATGCCTATCAACAGGATCTGGCACGTATTTGTGACTTATTAGAACCACAAACCCCTATTCAGCTTTGGGTTTTAAATGACGAAAAAGCGCAGTTAGAATCACAGCAAAAAATTGAACAAGCTTACGCGGACCTTAAGGCAGAGCTTATTGAGCAAGCACGTATCCGTCGTCAACTCGCTTTAGAAAAAGCACTTGCTGATAAACGTGCATCAGAAGCTGCTTATGCTGCGGAGTTGCAAGCAGACGAAATTCGCAAGTTTAATGAACAGACTGAAACATTACAGACATTACGTAGTCATTTAGAACAAGAAGTTGCAGAACAAACTGCACGTTATCAGAAAAACCCTGAAACCCCAGCCGTCAATTACTCTGCTGGCGTAAAACTTAGTATCACCGATGATCAAATCTTATCTGAGCTTGAAAGTTTACGCATTCGTTTAGAACTTGAAGCTGAAAACTTAATTGAAGAGTCTGTAACGGCTTTCCGAGCCAAACTACATTCGGCAGCTCAAGAAGAAATTGAATACATTTTAAAGAACTCTAAGTTTTCTGATGAAAAAATAGAGAAGTAAAGTTTTTAAAACTTCTTCTGTCATAAAACTGACACCTATATGTCACAAAATAGACATAAATATTATTCTTGTAGATCAATTGATTATGAGAATAGAAAGTAGTGATTTTAAGATAATTAATGAGGGTAAGAAATGGACATTCCGCATCAGATTTCAAAGCAACTTGAGCAGCTTAATCAGGGTGAGCAATGGACATTTTCAGCACAAGAACTTTATATGAGTCATAACGACTTTAATTCGCTTTCAATCTTGTTGACACGAGCGTCGGAAAAAGGTGAGTTTTCAATTACACGTACTCCGCATACTAAACCATGGGTCGGCACACATTCGGTTACTCTCACCAAGCATTAATTTTTAAAAATAAAAAAACCGGAACATATGTCCGGTTTTTTTATTTTGACGATTTGGCTTTTATTTTAAAAAACCATTTTCAGCTAAAAAAGCCATACTAATATTTGACTCAGTTTTTTGCTCAGCTGCTTTATCACCTAGCAATAAACGCTCGATATAACGCGCCAACACGTCGACTTCAAGGTTGACCTTACTGCCTACTTGCCACGTTCCAATATTGGTACGTTCTGCAGTATGCGGAATCAAATTCAAGCTTAAAATATTTCCACGCAAGTGGTTAATCGTTAAGCTAATTCCATCAACGGTTACAGAGCCTTTTTCCGCCAAATATTTAGCAAGTTCTGTCGGTGCTGTAACTTCATAATAGATTGATCGAGCATCTTCACGCACTACGGTAATTTCACCTACGCCATCAACATGACCACTTACAATGTGCCCACCAAAGCGCGTTGTCGGTAACATTGCCTTTTCAACATTGACACGTTGCCCAACTTTCCAGTTACCCAATGTTGTTCGATTTAAACTTTCACGAGAAACATCTGCCGCGTACCAGTTATCGCCCCATTCAATCACTGTAAGACAAATACCATTGGTTGCAATCGAATCACCCAAATGTACATCAGACATATCCAGATCTGTCTGAATACGTAGACGTACATCACCACCTACACTTTGCAGGCTTTCAACTTTACCTAAACTTTCAATGATGCCTGTAAACATGGCTCAATCTCCAAATCTTTTTACACTGCTTAAATTGCAGCGCTTACCAAAGTGCGAGCTGTGTACTATTGCCTGAGGTATCTACACCACCTAGCTCGGCGAAGTGGTAAAGCTGGCCTAATAACTGACGTAATGGTGGTCCTGACTTAGCATGAGTATCAGTAATCACAATAAACTCAAGCACCCGTGCACGTTCAGACTGTCGTTGTTTACTCACTCGATAACGCGGAACATCTTGTGTTAACAAGGTCACTTTGCCTCGTTCCAGATTGGCCATAAGTAAATCTTTCGGCTCGATATTACCATCAGTTGAATAGCTGGTCAGAATATAGCGTGCATTGATCGTTGAAAGTAATTTCTCATACGCATCTTTTGCATGTTTAGAAGAGTTATATGGACTTGGGCGTTCTTTACGCCATGCTCTATCAATACCACTCTTATAACCTTTGGTATCCGGTGAAGGTAAATCCACCTGATCCCATAAAGTTAATGCATTTAAAACATGGTAATTACTACTATATGCGTGCTGGTTATATGGTGGATCGAGATAGGCAACATCAACCTCAAAACCACTCATTTGATTTGCTAGATGTTGTGAATCTACACACCACATTTCAGCAGCCGGACGTTTGCGATCACCAATCTCACAAAAACGGCTCGGTGTTAACCAAAGTAATGATTCAATTCGTTCTAACGCAGTTTGAGTACGTCCGCCCCACCCTTGGTGGAAGCTTTTAAATACACCACTCGTGTTACTGACAAAACTAGCTGAATAGAGCAATGGCGCAAGCAAAGCACTCATCTCTACATCATTAATTGCACCTTGTGCCTGCCATGTTGCAATCTGCTGACGAATTGCATCGATACGCATACCGTTACGGCGTTTAAAGAATAAACGGTCACGGGTTGGATCGTATACATCATCGTTACGTGGGCAAAGGTTATGCGTTACCCAACCTTTAACTTCAGGTAAGCGATTTAAATAATCGATTGCCTTTTGATAGCCACCTAATTCTTTAAAAGCAGGTGCATCTACACAGGCTAAAATCGCATGATTTAAAGCATGACTATAAGGTTCCCAGTCGTTTGCAATGACTCGGTAACCATTTTGACGTGCTAAACGAGATACAACGCCACTGCCGGCAAAGAAATCGGCAAAAATCGGTGGATTCTTTTTCTTGCTATTCAGTGTCCCTGTAATTTCAAGGGCTTCTAAAATTAGATGGAGCAATCGGCGCTTGTTACCCAAGTACGGCACAAGCTGATGGAAAAGATATTCGTCTGTCGTACGGGCTGCATGACGACGTTTGTGATAAACCGAAGGCTCTGAATTCATACTTTCTCTTGCGTAGGGATTAACCTTAAGCGTATATCTTGATCAATTTGTGTCACATCAAGAAGTGTAAAACGAAGTTGCTCTGCCATATATTCAAATTCTGCATTGAACATGGCCCTTGCACTTTTCCCCAATAAGGTCGGGGCAATATAACTGATCAATTCGTCCACCAAACCTTCTTGCAAAAAGGCAGTAGACAATGTTGCGCCAGCTTCAACCAACACATCATAAATTTGATGTTGCTTAGATAGGGTCTGTAACAGCATTTTTAAAGGCTGAATTTCTAATTGTATCACGCCTAAATCAGCAAGTTCTTGACGATACGGCCCCATTACCATCACAGTTTCAGGATTTTCTAAGATCTTAGCGTTAAGTGGTAAACGTCCTTGGCGATCTAAAACAACACGTTTTGGCTGAGCAACTGTCTCGATATCAAAATTATTGAGTGAACGCACGTTAAGCTGACAATCATCTGCAATCACAGTTTCAATACCTGTAATCACTGCTCCAGAAATGGCACGCCAATGTTGTACATCTTGGCGTGCAGCCGAACCGGTAATCCACTTCGACTCACCTGATGCCATTGCAGTACGTCCATCTAAACTTGAGGCTACCTTTAAACGTACATAAGGCATGCCTGTAGACATTGCCTTTAAAAAACCTTGATTAAGTTTTGATGCTAAATCTTCACAAATGCCAACTTCTACTTCAATTCCGGCATTTTCCAAAATCTGAACACCCTTACCCGCCACCAATGGATTTGGATCAGGACAAGCAACCACTACTTTTTTAACTTGGGCTTTTACCAATGCTTCGGCACAAGGAGGGGTTCTGCCATAATGTGCACATGGTTCAAGCGTAACGTAAGCTGTTGCACCTTGTGCATGTTCACCCGCTTCGCGTAAGGCAAAAACCTCTGCGTGTGGCTGACCCGCTTTAGGATGAAAACCTTGGCCAATTAACTGATCATCTTTGACAATCACACAACCAACATTTGGATTAGGCTTGGTCGAATATAGTCCTCGTTTGGCAAGTTCAATGGCTTGCTGCATCCAATACTGATCTTGTTTCAACTCAGACATAAAAATCTCAAATGATTAGTGTTCACGTTGCTGCATTTGCTCTATTTGACGGCGAAACGCTTCAACATCCTGAAAATCTTGATAGACAGAAGCAAATCGGACGTAAGCAACATGGTCAAGGGCAAATAAAGATTGCATGACGATTTCGCCAATTGTTCTAGATTTCACATCACGCTCACCTAAACGGCGAATCTGCAACTGAATATCACTTAAAACTGTTTCTATCTGCTCTTGTGTGACCGGACGTTTTTGCAAAGCATGCATTAACGAACGGCGTAATTTGGCCTCATCGAAAGGTTCATTTTTTCCATTCGATTTGATCACACGAGGCATTACCACTTCATAGCTTTCAAAAGTGGTAAAACGTTCACCGCAACTTACACACTCACGACGTCGACGAATCTGACAGCCTTCGGCGGCTAAACGTGAATCGATGACTTTACTATCTGCGGCGTTGCAAAATGGACAATGCATAGCGGATTTATAGGGTCGATTACTTTGACCTAGTGTAGCAAAATTTCTACACTTACAGAACCAGCATTCTATAAGACAAAAAAACAGTCCGAAGACTGTTTTTTGATTGGAATATATTACGAATTATTCGATACGTTCGCCATGTTGGCTTAAATCCAGCCCCATACGTTCATCATCAGCATTAACACGAATACCAATCACAAGATCAATCACTTTAAGAATAATGAAAGTCGCGATACCACTGTAAACCATGGTTGCCAATACGCCTTCAACTTGTACCCATAATTGGCCAGCGAATGTTGGAGCTAATGCAACGTTCGCTGCTTTAATAATTTCGTCACTGTAGAATACGCCTGTTAAAATCGCACCGACAATACCACCTACCGCATGCAAACCAAACGCATCCAAAGCATCATCGGCTTTAAGTAAGCGTTTAAGTGCTGTAATACCCCAGAAGCACACTACGCCACCAATAAGGCCCATGACTAAAGCACCGCCTACCCCAACAAAACCTGCTGCTGGTGTAATCACAACTAAGCCAGCTACCGCACCAGAAGCACCGCCTAATACAGATGCTTTACCACGGATCATACGTTCAACAACTAACCAAGAGAATGCAGCAGCGGCAGCGGCAACTTGAGTCACTAAAATTGCCATACTTGCACGAGCACCAGCGCCTAGAGCACTACCACCGTTAAAGCCGAACCAACCCACCCAAAGTAAGCTTGCACCCACTACAGTTAAAGTCAGGTTATGCGGAGCCATAGATTCGCGGCCAAGGCCAATACGTTTTCCAAGCATGTAAGCAGCAACTAGACCTGCAACACCTGAGTTGATATGTACAACTGTACCACCAGCAAAATCTAATGCGCCTGCTTTAAATAACCAGCCATCTGCAGCCCACACCCAGTGGGTAATTGGTGCGTAAACAACGAGCACCCAAACTGCAATAAACACCATGAAAGCTGAATATTTCATACGGTCTGCAATAGAACCGCTAAGGATCGCCACTGTAATAATGGCAAAAGTCATTTGGAAAATAACAAAGAGACTTTCAGGAATTGTCCCACTTAATGCATCAAACGCTACCCCGTTTAGCATTGCTTTAGACAAATCACCAAAAAATGCACCTGTGCCAGAGAACGCGATTGAATAACCAGCAATCACCCACAGCAAACTTACCAAGATTGCAGCTGAAAGGCTGAACATCATCGTACTGAGTACATTTTTTTTACGTACCATACCGCCGTAGAATAATGCCAATCCCGGAATGGTCATTAATAGAACCAATGCGGTTGAAACTAAAATCCAAGAGGTATCACCCGTATCAAGCGTAGGTGTCGGTGCTGGAGCTGCTGGAGTTTCAGCAACTGGTGCTTCTGCAGTAGTTGCAGTAGCTGGAGATGTTGATGCAGCCGCAACTTCCGATGTTGGTGTTGTTACAGCTTCTTCTGCCCAAACGGCAGTACCACCCAAAAGAGCGCCTGATAGACTGAGCGCCATAAGCATTTTTTTCATTCGTGTCCCCCAACCTCATTTGCGAGTTATTTTCTACTCAGCAAGCTTTGTGCCAATTTAGACAGCATCCGGTCCAGTTTCACCCGTACGGATACGGATTACTTGTTCCAGGTTAGTCACAAAAATCTTACCATCGCCGATTTTTCCAGTGCTTGCGACACGTGTAATTGATTCAATTACTGCGTCGACCATTTCATCACTAATCGCAATCTCGATTTTTACTTTAGGTAAGAAATCAACCACATACTCCGCGCCACGGTAGAGTTCAGTATGCCCTTTTTGACGACCAAAACCTTTAACTTCAGTTACGGTAATCCCTTGTACACCAATGTCAGAGAGTGCTTCACGCACGTCATCCAATTTAAACGGTTTTACAATTGCAGTTACAAGCTTCATGTTTGTTTCCTTCGGCTTCTTTTCACCAGTAAGGTTTTATGTTCAATTTTCATGCCAATATTTCAAAGGTTGAGGGAAATGAATCTTTTGCATGAACTTTCTTTATAACCTATTTAGTGAGCAAGATGTAGATGAGCTATCAAAAATAAAATGAATTTTCAGTAGTGTTGTATGCTGATTTAATGATCTATTTGCACTAAAAAAATTGAAACCTATATCCAGCGCTTAAGCAGTGTTAAACTGTAAAGCATAAGGTAATACAACACTTTGGATATTTCATGCTAGAAACTTTGCTACAGGCCATTCTGGAACAAATTGATGAGCCTAAAAAAGATTTGGAAAAAAATTTACGTGCATTATTAAATGAAGCGGTCGAAAAGTTGGATCTTGTTTCCAAACAAGAGATCGACCGTCAAAAGACTGCACTTCAATCAGCCAATCAACGTTTAGAAGGGCTACAAAAACAAGTAAGTTTGTTAGAAGAAACTTTAAAGAATAAAAAATAAGCACCAACGTAGCGCATTTATACTTTACAACGATTAAAAATGAAGCACCATAATGGAACAATAAGATGTCTTTTTCTAAAATTTATACACGGGGACTTTTAGGTTTACATGCACCTTTGATTGAGGTCGAGGTACATGTGAGTCAAGGCTTACCTTCTCTTACTATTGTCGGCCTAGCAGAGGCGGCGGTAAGAGAAAGTAAAGACCGAGTTCGCTCAGCCATTATTAATAGTGGATTTCAATTTCCAACAAAACGGCTGACCATTAATCTTGCACCAGCAGATTTGCCCAAAGATGGATCACGTCTAGATTTACCTATTGCTATAGGTATTTTAATTGCATCTGGCCAGCTCCCAGAAAACTGTGCCGAAGATTTTGAATTAATTGGTGAATTAGCTTTAGATGGTCATGTAAGGCCAGTGTCAGGCACTTTAACTTTGGCAATGGCGTGTCAACAGGCCAAGCATAAAATGCTTTTACCTCTCGATAACAGTCAGGATATTAGCCATTTACCGAATCTTGAATGTTATCCAGTGAGCCATTTAAAAGAAGTTTGTGATCATTTCTTGGGCATAAAATCACTATCTTCGATTGAACCTGCAACGACCTCAAACCAAATGCCTTATAAATTTGATCTGGCAGATGTAAAAGGTCAGCTACGTCCACGTCGCGCACTAGAAATTGCCGCCGCAGGCGGGCACTCGCTGCTCTTTAAAGGACCACCAGGTACAGGTAAGACTTTACTCGCTTCACGTCTTCCTTCAATTTTGCCACCGCTTTCTAATCAGGAAACGCTTGAAGTCGCGAGTATTTATTCTATTTCAAATACACCACATACCTTTGGACAGCGTCCATTTCGGGCGCCCCACCATACAGCATCAGCCATTGCACTAGTTGGGGGCGGCTCGCATCCTAAACCGGGTGAAATTACCTTATCTCATTTAGGCGTTTTGTTTTTAGATGAACTCCCTGAGTTTGACAGAAAAGTTCTAGAAGTCTTACGTCAGCCACTTGAATCAAAAGAAATCATTATTTCACGTGCAGCTCGGCAAATTACCTATCCTGCAAACTTTCAGCTCATTGCAGCAATGAACCCTTGTCCATGTGGTTATGCGTTTAATCAAGACAGCCGTTGCCAATGTTCGCCAGAGAGTATTAAGCGCTATCAAAACCGTATATCAGGACCATTACTTGACCGTATCGATTTACATATTGATGTACCGCCTTTAAAAGCTCAAGAACTGCAAGATCCAACGCCTGCTGAAGACTCTACGGCTGTAAGACAGCGTGTGATTTATGCTTATAAACAACAAATGCAAAGACAAGATTGTTTAAATCAAGCACTTTCACCGAAACAACTTGAGCAATATGCTGTACTTGATAGTACTTCTCAACGAATGATTGAAATGGCTCAACAACGTTTGAATCTGTCGGCTCGTGCTTATCATCGTGTTTTACGGGTTGCTCGTACCATTGCCGATTTGGCGCAAAGTGAGATGATCCAAAGTCCTCATCTTACAGAAGCGCTCTCTTATCGAGGCAATCATTCTTAAAATAAAAACAGCGGATGATGAGTCCGCTTTTTTAATATTTATAGAAGTTATTAATAAGAGAATTTATTACTCCCTATGTATTAATACAAGTAAAGAGGATGCTATGAAAATTTTGGCTATCTCAGGTAGTGCAAGAAAAGAATCTACAAATACTGCTCTATTAAGAGCAATGAAGGATATAGCACCGTCCGACATTGAATTGACAGTTTTTGATCATATTAATAATCTGCCTGTCTTTTCTCCAGATAATGAAGGAGAAAAAACGCCTACTGTAGTGGAAGATTTCATCAAATCTGTTTCTGATGCAGATGGCATTATCATCTCAAGTCCAGAATATATCCGTTGTATTCCAGGTGGTCTCAAGAATGCAATTGATTGGATGGTTTCCCGTACCGAAATTATAGATATACCTATTGTCCTGGTTCATGCATCTAGCCGCGGCGACGACATGCTAGTTTCTTTAAGAAGAGTATTGTCGACTGTTAGTAGCAATTTCTTTGAAGATTTATTTTTAAGGATTTCTCTCATCGGCAAATCTCCTGAACAAATTAGCGAGATGCTACAAACCGAAAAATATAAGTCACAAATTACTCCCTTTCTGCTTACCTTTGTCTCAGAGATTCAAAAATGTAGAAATGAATTAGAGTGAACTTTCTTAAAATAAAAGAGCGGATTATGAGTTCACTGTTCTTTTATTAAGAATCTCATTTAGCTTCTCGATTAAAGCAGTGATTTCCTTTTCTGATAAAGCAGCAAAGCCAAAACGAACACAATGGTTAGAAGGCTCCCCCTGTTTAAACTTCTGCTCTGTATCAATGTTGAGTTCTTTTAATTTCATAAGCTGATCTTGAGTAAATGGTTTCTGGAATTTCACCCACAAAGCCATTCCACCTGCGGGTGGCTGTATCTGAACACTCTCTGCAAAAATTCGATTGAACTCAGTTAATGCATGGTCTCGGCGTAGTTGATATATTTTTTTCATTTTACGGATATGTCGCTTGATCTCCCCTCGCTGCATTAAATCTGCTAAAGCAAGTTCCGTAATGTTATTGCCTTGCCGATCAATCAATAAAATATCTTCAGTAATGGATTGAATGATTGTTGGGGACGCTACCATATATCCCAATCGGACACCGGGTGCAAAGACCTTAGACAATGAACCTACATGAATGACCAACTCAGAATGAGGCAAACTTGCTAAGGGTGGCATAGGCCGGCTGTCATAGTGGAATTCGTGGTCATAATCATCTTCAATAATGTGAAACCCCCATTTTTTTGAAAGCTCTAAGAGTTGAAGACGGCGAGACATGGTCATGGTGACAGTTGTAGGATATTGATGATGTGGAGTTGTATAAATAGCAGCAACCGAATGTTCTTGTAAAATCCGTTTTAGGTCGTCAATGACGATACCTTGTTCATCTAATTTGACAGAAACCACTTGAAAGCCATTTGATTGAAATGCTTTAAAAGCAGATGGATAATACAATTCCTCAATAACGATAACGCCCTGCCGATTGGGTAATGCTCGAGAGGCAAGAAAAATTCCCATCTGGCTACCACGTACAATACAAATCTCATCTTCAGCAACATTCATAAAACGTTCCATTGACAACATTTGTTGTAAAGCCTGTCTTAGCTCAACCATCCCTCGTGGGTCACCATATCCCATGTACTGGTTTTGCGTAATTTTAATCAGTGCATGCCGGTATGCCCGCGAAAATAGTTCGTAGGGAATAAGCCTCGGATCTGGCACACCATCGTTATGTGGGCGTTGAATCACTTCTTGAGTGATTGGTTTATCATTAACTGTTCGCTCAGATACTGGCTCTATTTGAAGCTGTTTTTCCGGCAAAACATCCGCCACAAATGTGCCTTTTCGGGGACGGGTCACAAGCCATCCTTGTGCCTCTAACTCTTCATAGACTGCTTGTACGGTTTTTCGATTAATTCCTAGTTCTTTTGACAAGCTACGAGACCCCGGCAGCATCGTCCCCTGCACTAAACGGCCACATAAAATTTCCTGACTAATCAAGTTAGTCAGTTTTAGAAAAACCGTTTTTTCTTCTCTTTCATCGATACGAAAATTTACTTGCCAAGGTCTTAGCATATTTGCTCCATCTGGACCATACAACTTATATAAACTGGATGTATTTATTAACCCAGTTGTTTTCTATTCTGCCTTCACCTACTTAATTTGGTCAACTGGACTGGAGAAGAGATGAAGACTGCTTCTGTAAACAAACAAGACCTGATGCAACACGCACAGCAAGACATGCAAAAGTGGATTAGCGACTCAGATTTAACTGATCGTCAAAAGCTTGCACTCACTTGCCGTATTTTATTTGACCATGGCCATGATGCTGGTTTAGCAGGCCAAATTACCTGCCGTAGTGAAAATAAAGAGTCCTTTATTACCCAACGTTTTGGTTTAGGTTTTGATGAAATTACTGCCTCAAATTTACTTGAGGTGAATCAAGATTTAGAACCCATCAATCAAGAAGGAATGGCAAACCCAGCCAATCGTTTTCACACATGGATTTATAGAGAACACCCAGAGGTGAATTGCATTATCCATACGCATCCGACTCATGTAGCGGCTCTATCGATGCTACAGGTTCCACTTATGGTTTCCCAAATGGACGTTTGCGCACTTTACGAAGACTGCTCATTTGTAGGTCATTGGCCAGGTGTCCCTGTAGGTAATGAAGAAGGTATTTTGATTTCTTCTGCGCTGGGTAAAAACCGCGCTGTTTTGTTGTCTCATCATGGTCAACTGGTTACAGGAAAAACCATTGAAGAAGCCTGCAACTTGGCTCTTTTAATTGAACGAGCAGCTCAACTGCAACTGCTAGCCATGTCTGCCGGACAAATCCAGCCCATCCCCCATGCTTTAGCAACAGAAGCTCATGATTGGGTGTCTACCGATAAACGCAACAAAGTGAACTTTACCTACTACGCACGTAAAGCTTTGAAAAAACATTCTGGCTGTATTTAAAAAGAGATTTCCACCATGAAACTAAACGGCATTATTGGCTACCCTGTTACCCCATTTTCTGATGACAACACCATTAATCTTCCTGTTTTAAAACAGATGCTGGATTTGCTTATTGAAAACGGCTGCGATGCGATTGCGCCTTTAGGCAGTACAGGTGAAAGCGCTTATCTTGAATGGGATGAATGGTGCTTAGTCGCGCAAACTTCAATTGAAAGTATTAATAAACGCGTGCCTGTCATTATTGGAATTTCAGAACTCACGACTGATCAAGCCATTAAAAAAGCCCAAATCGCTCAAAGCTACGGTGCAGATGCACTCATGGTGATTCCTATATCTTATTGGAAGCTAACAGACCAAGAGATTTTTGAATATTATCAATCAATTGCCCAAGAAACCACACTACCAATTATGATTTATAACAACCCCGCGACTAGCGGTGTTGATATGTCTCCAGAGTTAATTGTGCGTATGTTTAATAGCAGTGCAAATATTACGATGGTGAAAGAAAGTAGCGGTGATATTCAGCGCATGCATAAAATTTATGAGCTATCAAAAGGAGAACTCCCTTTTTATAACGGGTGTAACCCTCTAGCTTTAGAAGCTTTATGTGCGGGAGCAAGCGGTTGGTGTACAGCAGCACCGAACCTGTTAGGTCAGCGACCTCAACAGCTTATTGAACATGTGAAAAATGGTGAATTGGAACAGGCCCAGAATTCATTTTATCAGCAACTTCCTCTACTACGCTTTATTGTAAATGGTGGTTTACCTAAAACGATTAAAGCTGGTTTACAACTAAAAGGTGTCTCTGCGGGCTTACCACGCAAGCCATTATCTAAAGCTACGGATATTGAGCTTAACCAGTTAAAACAGCTACTTTCTGAAATAGAAAACTAATAAAAAAGCGGGTTACTCACCCGCTTTTTTAAAACTCAAACTTAGAATGTTTTAGTTAAACTAAACACCAAGCCCGTGTCATAAGGTTTCTTACCAGCATCAGTCATACCAGAAGTACTAATGTCTGTACCAACAACATCTAGCTCAGCAACAATACCCAAGATGTTATAATTCACACCAACTTTATAATCGATATAGCTATCGTCTTCACCTGGCCCACCCGCAACTACAAGTAAAGAGTCTTTGTTTTTGAGTTTGTTATAACCAACTGAAGCAAGTCCAGTAAATCCTGTGTCTGCAATTGGTGCTGAATAACCGACGTTGAAATACCAGAACTCATCAGAGTGGCCCCAGTAATCATCTGAATAGCTTACGCCCACACTAAGTGCATCACCTTTAAATAAAGAGTCTGCAAACGTTAATTTTCCGTAAAATTCGGTGAAGTCGAAGCCAGTATCACCATTGTATGGGTTAGTAAATTTTGAGTCAGAACCAATGTATCCATAATGAATTACACCCACATCATAAGTTGGTGCAAGCGTATCAGACAATTTTAACGTATTTGTATAACCTAAAGAGATATCGGTTTCAGTTGAAACGCCAGGTGTATTAAAGTCTACGCTTGACCCCCAAAGCGCAACATAAGCACCTGACTTATGAGAAAAAGTGAACCCACCTTGAATAGCTGGGTTATTTGACGATTGGGTAACACCACGGAAACGGTAGTCTGTAGTCGCTGCCACACTACCTGTTGCCGTGATTCCATAAAAAGATGGAGCATCTTCAGCCATAGCCATAGTTGACCCTGCTGCAAAGATACCAAGAGTTACTGCCTTAAGTGCAAATTTCATCATTTTGATCTCCCCCACAATGAACGCACGATTTATAGGAATTAAACAAATTGTGTTACTTGAGCTTTAGCAATTGCTGTGCCAAGTACAAATTTGCTATCAGTGCTCTTCATTAATTTTGAGATCAAACTCACTTTATTATAAAATTGCTGTGTAATTTTTATAAAAATATATCTATAAAAAACATAGTGATAAAATAAAATTCTTATGCGATAAAAAATACTAAACATACGAGAACCCCTTATCGGAAATTAATGAGCGAGGCGTGAAGTATTCATTTGTTGCACATAAATTTTCTATTTAATCTTAGAGGCGAGATATAAAAAGTATGTAAATTTCTGGAAGACAATGCTTGTAATGATCTGTGATTGCGCATTTCTACTCATTGGATTTGTTTATTTATTACTTGTTTAAAGTAGATGTACTATTTTGGGTCTTTTTTAAGCAATAATATGGATAAAAAGAGTAGTGCACAAAATACAAGCAATTTATTGCACTAAATTTGATCAATCTAAACATATTTTGTTATCCGCCAGTAGTGATCTATTTTTGTACATTCCATTTTTAAAATAACGTTATATAGTAACAATTTAAAGGGTATAAAAATAAAAGTGATGAAAAAAGAAACTTAAAATAAGATTAAAAAGTAAACATATCCAACAAAAAAGAGTAAAAAATGAACACAAGAATCAACTATTTTTTGAACTTTAAATACAAAATAAATGGTAAAAATCCACTAAAAATTAAATTACTTTTTTTATTTTAAACAATAGATTAAGTATAAAAGACGAATTATAAATTTATTAAACAACCCCTACCACATTAATCAAATCCTGCATAGCATATATAAAATAAAATGAACAAAAATATATCTTTTTTACAGATTACTTATACAATTGATGGAAATCCTAGGCCCTGAACAATAACAAGGCACAGGATTTATCGTTTTTATGAGGTTCTTTAAATATGCTAAAAGCACAAAAACTTACATTAGCAGTTCTCATTTCTGCGGCAATAATTTCCTCAGCTCAGGCAAGCGAGCAAAGTGAGGCAAAAGGATTTGTTGAAGATGCGAACGGTTCTATTCTCTTCCGTACAGGTTACATCAACCGTGACAAAAAACAGGGCGCAAAAGATACTAGCTCATTTGCTCAATCAGCAATTGTAAGTATTGATTCTGGCTTTACCCCTGGTATTATTGGTTTCGGTGTTGGCGCTGTGGGTGATGGTTCATTTAAGATCGGTGAAAATAAAAATGCCGGTAACCAAATGATCCCATTACATAATGATGGCTCCGCTTATGATCACTGGGCTCGTGGTGGTGGTAGCGTTAAAGCACGTTTCTCGAATACAACAGTACGTTACGGTACTCAAGTACTCGACCTACCTGTTCTTGCAAGTAATACTGGACGTATGGTTCCTGAATATTTTACAGGTACTTTATTAACTAGCCATGAAATCAAGAATCTTGAAGTTGTTGCTGGTAAATTTACTAAAAACCAAATGTCTGATCAAATCAATACCGATGCTGACGTAAATGGTAAGGGTCTTGATCGTGCAATTGTGTGGGGTGCTAAATACAAGTTTGATGATAATTTAAATGCATCTTACTATGGTTTAGACAGCAAGAATAAGCTTGATCGCCATTATGTAAATGTGAACTTTAAACAGCCATTGGCGAATGACAGTTCATTAACATATGATTTCAGCGGTTATCATACTAAGTTTGATGAAGGTGCTTTTACTTATTCTCAAACTACTGATGATCTATCTAATCGTCAAAATAACATTTGGGCTATCTCTACGGCTTATAATACGGGCCCACATAACATCATGGTTGCTTACCAACAAAACAGCGGTAATGTTGGTTATGACTATGGTCAAAATGCTGACGGCTTCCAAAGTATCTATTTGCCAAACTCTTACATGTCTGACTTCATCGGTAATGATGAAAAATCTGCACAAATCCAGTACAGTCTCGATTTTGGTAAATTAGGTGTATTACCTGGTCTAAACTGGACAACTGCATTTGTATATGGTTGGGACATCAAAGTTAAAAATGTAACTGATGATGCTCAAGAACGTGAGTTCTTTAACCAAGTGAAATACACAGTTCAAAGTGGTTTCGCTAAAGATGCAAGCCTCCGTATCCGTAACTCGTATTATCGTGCAAGCGACTCATACCAAGGTGCGTACATTGGTGATACCAATGAATGGCGTTTATTCCTTGATATTCCTGTGAAATTATTCTAATTCACAAATCTATCAAGCATAAAAAAACCTACGTCTGGTAACAGATGTAGGTTTTTTATTAAGCTCAAAATATCAATTGAGACATTCTGAGCTTATAAATTAAAGCTTATTTAGCAGCTTCAATTGCTTTTAATACTTCGGCTTTAGCAACATCAGCACCTTCCCAACCACTGATTTTTACCCACTTACCTGGTTCTAAATCTTTATAGTGACTGAAGAAATGCTCAACTTGGCTAATCAATAACGGAGGAAGATCTGTATATTCCTTCACGTCTTTATAAAGTGGAGATAATTTTTCGTGTGGAACAGCGATTAATTTCGCATCAATACCACCGTCATCTTCCATATTTAATTTGCCCACTGGACGGCAACGAATGACTGAACCAGCAGCAACAGGATGAGGAGTTACAACAAGTACGTCTAATGGGTCGCCATCTTCAGACAAAGTATTTGGAACATAACCATAGTTCGCTGGATAGAACATTGCTGTACCCATGAAACGGTCTACGAACAATGCATCAGAATCTTTATCGATTTCATATTTAATTGGTGCTGCATTTGCAGGAATTTCAATAATGACATAGATGTCATTTGGCGCATCTTTACCTGCTGGGATATTGCTGTAACTCATATCAATACTCTTTCGTTATGAAGTCAGATGTAAAATCCACTCGATTATAGCGTGGATATCATCAAAATGATGCCGATTATACAATGGGCACACGCGAAAGTTGATATGAATGATGACAGAATGACACTCAAGTCAGTTTAATCGTGACCACAAGTAATAAGATTGGACACAATATAGATAAGAACCAAACAATCGAGCGCAAAGTTGCCCAATTACTTAAATAGCAAATACCATAAATAACTCTTAAAATAATATATGCCCAACCTAATCTCAGAATAAAATATTCCGGAACAACCATATATTCAGCCATTAAAATAGCAGTTAAGAATAAAGGTAGGCTTTCAAAGCTATTTTGTTGTACGGCATTAGCGCGAGCAGCAAGACCTGTTGTTTTAGCCAAAAAAGCTCTTGGGTTTTGATTATCGACGGGCTGAAAACCACCTGTAAATTTTGCAATTACGGTAAATGCGTATGGCAGCAAACATGCCACTAAAATAATATAGATAATGCCGCTGATGCCCTGCATAGTGCCATCCATCACTGAAAATACTGTTGATCATGCTATCATAACATTGCGTTTTTACCTGAAATTTTATGCAATCACTTGTCATCACTGATTAATAGGGCCATGTATGCAACAACCTGATCAAAAAGAATTGTTTGACGTCTTAGACAAGCAAAAACAAAATCAGCTTCAGGTAGACCGTATATTAAAAATCGTATTTCCTATTGTCGCTTTTTTATTGAGTGTGATTTGTGCAAATCTAAATTGGCAATCGACATTGGGCACCTTTGTTATTTTAACAATTACTTTTATTGCAGTCGGTATTAAACGGCTTCCTTTATGGCATTGGTTAATTGTGATTACCCTATATTGCCTAGTAGATAATTATTTAAGTTATGGTCAGCTCGATTTAACTCATTTGCGTTTGCAATTGGGCACAATGCTAGTTTTTGTTGGGATGGTAGGAATTGGTCGTCCTTACATAGACCGCTGGTTTATGAAAAGCCACAACAAAATGTAAAAACAAAAAAAGCGCCCTAAGGCGCTTTTTTATTAACTTTTTAGGCTGGCTTACGTAAGTCCTTACGTAAGATTTTGCCTACGTTTGATTTAGGTAATTCATCCATAAACTCAACATAACGAGGGCGTTTATAACCTGTTAAGTTTTCTTTAGCAAAGTTCAAAATTTCTTCAGTCGTTAAGCTTTGATCTTTTTTCACGATAAAGAGTTTTGGCACTTCACCTGATTTTTCATCAGGAACACCAATTGCTGCAACTTCCAATACTTTTGGATGTTTAGCAATAACTTCTTCGATTTCGCTTGGATAAACGTTAAAGCCAGAAACCAAAATCATATCTTTTTTACGGTCTACAATTTTAGTATATCCACGGCTATCCATAACGCCGATATCACCAGTACGGAAGAAACCGTCTGCAGTCATGACTTTCGCAGTCTCATCAGGACGCTTCCAATAGCCTTTCATGACTTGAGGACCACGAATAGAGATTTCACCTTGCTCACCTAAGGCAACTTCTTTACCGTCATCATCTAAAATAGCAACTTCAGTTAAAGGTAACGGAATACCAATAGTGCCGCTAAATTCAGTAGATGCAGGAGGGTTTGCAGTCGCTACCGGAGAAGTCTCAGACAAACCATAACCTTCAATAATGGTTGTACCAGTAATCTTCTTCCACGCTTCTGCTGTAGAAGGTAGAACTGCCATACCACCGCCCATCGCCATTTTTAAATTGCTATGGTCAAGTTGTTTAAATTCTTCATTGTTTACTAAAGCATTAAATAATGTATTTACTGCTGGGAAGAATGATGGCTGATATTTACGTAATTCATTAATTACCGCTGGTAAATCACGTGGGTTCGGAATCAAGATATTTGCCTGACCTTTATACATACCGTACATCGCGCAAACCATGAACGCAAAAATATGATAAAGCGGTAATGCGCAAACAATACGGTCGCCTTTAGCACCATCATTTGCACCAAATTTACTTTGGAAGATACCATCACACTGTAAAAGGTTGGCAACCAAATTAAGATGTGTTAATTCCGCACCTTTTGAAACACCTGTAGTACCACCCGTATATTGAAGCACGGCAGTATCACTTAAAGTTAAATTTGGACGCTTATAATTACTCGGACTTACTTTATTTAATGCTGTATTAAATTTAACGTACCCTGGAATATTCCAAGCAGGAATTTGCTTACGTACTTTACGTAATACAAAATTTACTAATGTACCTTTAAGCGTACCAAGCATATCTCCTACTGTCGCAACTACAACATGCTTCACAGGAGTTTTACCTAAAATGCTTTGGTAAACACTGGCAAAGTTTTCGATAATCACGAGTACTTCTGAACCCGAGTCATTTAATTGATGCTCAAGCTCACGCGCAGTATAAAGTGGGTTTACATTCACTAATACTAAGCCTGCACGTAACACAGCTAATGCAACTACAGGATATTGCAATACGTTTGGCATCATCACTGCCACACGAGTTCCCTTTGCTAACCCCAAATTTTGCAAATAGGTCGCGAACTTACGGCTTGCAAGTTCCAACTCGTTAAATGACATCGCTTTATCCATAAAGATAAAGGCATCACGAGAACCAAATTTTTGGAAATTACTCTCAAAAATATCAACAAGAGAGGTATTTTCCGCAGGCAATGCTACTGTTTCTGGAATCCCTGTTTTTTGGTATTCTGCAAACCAAATCTTTTCCATAATGCCATTATCTCCGATTCGTAATCCTTAGTAATAACTGTTATTCAATGCCCCAGCTATTCTTTAGCTTCTTGGTGCCAGAACATATTTAAAACTTATTGGCACATTCATGACACTTTCGAACAAGATTATGAGACAGAAGTTTTGACAATTTGACCCTGTCAAATTTTTTGCATGGAGTACAAATTGCGTACTCCAAATTGCTGTCCTTTTAATCATTATCCAATACCAATAAGTTCAGTTCATTGCTTGAACTTATTGCCATATATAGCGTATTTATGTTGCTCGACGCTAGCTTTATCTCTGAATCAACAGTTTATTTGCTTTTTGATATCCACGTGGTAAGAGGTGCCCTTTTGAAGCTCGTTTACCCATGTATTTCTGTAGATCATCACCTTTTAGTTTTAGATGTTGTTGACCTGCAACCACCTGAATTATTTCATCTAAGTTCAGGGTTGTCATGGATAAAATCTGCTCTTCCGCTTCAAGTTGTATCAACTTATTACCTTTACCCTTATTTAAATTTGGCAGTTCTGACAAATCAATAATCAAGAGTCGACCTGCTGAGCTGAGTACAGCCAAATGTGTCATGTTTTGGGCAGATATTAACGGTAGCGCTTTTGACTTTTCAGGTACCGACAAGAAGCTTTTTCCTGCCTTGGCATTAGTATCTAACTGTTTGACTTGAGTTTTAAAGCCATAACCTGATGAGCTAGCAGCAATAAGTTCTGACTCTTCATCATCTAAATAGACCTGAATAAACGCGACTCCACTTGCAGGAGCAAGTTTCGAACTTAATGGCTCGCCTAAACCTCTTGCTGATGGCAAACTACTAATAGGCAAGGCATAACTACGCCCTGTCTCATCAAGGAAATAAATTCGTTGATTGGTTTTACCCACCGCATGACTTAAATATTGGTCACCAGCACGATAGTTTAAATTCTCTGCATCAACATCCGCACCTTTTGCAGCACGAATCCATCCCGCCTCAGATAAAACTACCGTTACTGCTTCAGCCGGCATTAAATCTTGTTCTCTAATTTGAACAGCTTCAGCACGTGCAACAATTGGAGAACGGCGTTCGTCACCAAACTTTTTCGCATCTTCTTTTAATTCGCCAATAATCAGGTTTTTTAAAGATTCTGGGTTTTCTAATTGTTCACGAATAATCGCTGCTTTTGCTGAGAGCTCATCCTGTTCTTGACGGATTTCCATCTCCTCAAGTTTTGCTAAATGACGTAACTTGAGTTCTAAAATTGCTTCTGCCTGTATCTCATCAATTTTGAAATGGTCCATCAATACAGGTTTAGGCTGATCTTCTTCACGAATAATACGGATAACCGTATCAATATCGAGATAAGCAATTAAAAGGCCTGCCAAAATATGTAGACGTTTTTCAATTCGGTTTAAATGATATTCCAAACGGCGAGTAACCGTTTTTTTACGGATCTCAATCCACTCAAGCAAGATACGTCGAATCGACTTAACCTGAGGACGACCATCCTCACCAATCATGTTTAAATTAACACGGTAGCTTGATTCTAAATCGGTAGTCGCAAATAAGTGGCTCATCACCGCTTCAGCATCAATACGGTTAGAACGAAGTACAATCACGAGTCGTGTTGGGTTTTCATGATCCGACTCGTCACGCACATCCACCACTAATGGTAGCTTTTTGGCCTGCATTTGGTCGGCAATTTGAGTGATCACCTTAGAACCCGATACTTGATACGGCAATTCGGTAATCACGATTTCATTTTTTTCGATGGTATAAACCGCTCGCATGCGGTAACTACCACGTCCAGTCGTCTGGATTTTGAGTAATTCTTCAGGCGGAGTAATAATTTCAGCTTTGGTTGGTAAATCTGGCGCTGGAATATATTCAGCCAATTTCTCGTCTGATGTTTGCGGATTACGAATTAAGGCAATTGTTCCTTTAATCACTTCACGCAAATTATGTGGCGGAATATCAGTCGCCATACCAACCGCAATACCAGTTGTACCATTCAGCAGAATATTAGGAACTCGTGCTGGCAAAGTAATCGGTTCTTTTAATGAACCATCAAAGTTATCTTGCCATTCACTCGTGCCTTGTCCTAACTCACTTAGTAATAACTCACTGTAGGCAGAAAGTTTTGCCTCGGTATAACGCATCGCTGCAAAGGATTTAGGGTCATCTGGTGAACCCCAGTTCCCTTGACCTTCAATCAAAGGATAGCGATAACTAAACGGCTGAGCCATCAACACCATGGCTTCATAACATGCCGAATCACCATGAGGATGATATTTACCTAGTACGTCACCTACAGTACGGGCCGATTTTTTTGGCTTACCACTGCTTTTTAAGCCCAACTCGCTCATGGCGTAGACAATACGGCGCTGTACAGGTTTTAAGCCATCACTGATATGTGGCAATGCACGGTCCATGATGACGTACATGGCATAATTCAGGTAAGCCTGTTCAGTAAATTCGGCTACAGAGCGGTTTTCTGTCGCTTGATGCGCAAGGCTGGTCATAGTCAGCTTATCTTCCAAATCAGTCGTTATTTTAAATGAGTCTTATGCTAAGTGGGCTATGTTACAGACACAAGAGGGACTCTGTCACCTGAGCGTCAAATTATGTCTCATCTCTCTATATTTTTAGTTACTTGCTATAAAGTTAGACAAAACTAGAGACCTATCGACTCTAGTCTTTTACCTTGGGTTTCTTCACCTAATATTAAAATTACAGCTGCAACCAAAAGTAAAACAATAGTAAACATCATAAAAACATGGCTAAACCCATTTTTGGAAACCATCATATGAGTGACAACTATCGGCGCCAAAATTCCACCTAAACGACCCATTGCCGATGCCCAGCCCGAACCAAAAGCTCGAATGTTGGCTGGATATTGCTCTGGTGTATAGGTATATAACACTCCCCATGCACCCAAATTAAAGAAGGACATGAGACAACCCCAAAACATAATGCTATTTACACTATCGGCTTGTCCAAAGAAATATGCAGACAACGCACAAAAACCGATAAATGCAGCGAGTGTAATTTTTCTACCTAATCGCTCTACAAACCATGCCGCTGCCAAGTAGCCTGGTAGCTGCGCCAAAATCATAAGCAAAACATATTCAAAAGATTTAACGATGTCATAGCCCTGTTTCACTAATAAACTTGGCAGCCACGTAAAGATACCGTAGTAGGAATACACAATTCCAAACCAGATGAGCCAAAGCATTAAGCTTCTGCGAGCGAATTGACCACTCCAAAGTTGTTTAAAAGAGACTTTTTGTCGCATGGCTACAGGCACGACTTCAATATGGTGAACAATTTGAACGCCTGCTTGAGCTTCTAATTTTTGAACCAATGCATGTGCTTCTTCAACACGTCCACGGTTAATCAGGTAAGGTATGGATTCAGGGAGTTTTTTCCAAATTACTAAAATATAAATCAGTGGGAGGCCACCCATAAGAAATGCAATGTGCCAACCAAATTTAGGAATAATAAAATAAGAAATGAGTGCAGCAACTAACCAGCCCAAACCCCAAAAACTTTCGAGTAGGACGATAAAACGACCACGTACATGGGCAGGTATATATTCACTCACCAATGTCACTGCAACGGGTAACTGTCCACCAAGCCCAAGACCAACAATAAAACGGAAAATTAATAACCACTTCAAATCTGGAGCAAAAGCACATAAGGCAGTCGCAATACTATAGATGGCCATGGTAACTGCAAATATTGTCTTACGGCCAAAGCGATCTGCTAAAGCTCCTGAGCAAACAGCTCCAATAGCCATTCCTACAAAACCAATACTCACAATCCAACCGCTTTCGGCTGGTGTTAATGCCCAGTCTTTAACAAGCGTTGTCATGATAAAAGCAATGATACCGGTGTCCATCGCATCAAACATCCAACCTAAACCAACCACCCACAGTAATGTGTAGTGAAATTTGCCAATTGGAAGATTTTGTATACGTGAAACCAGATCCATAGGAAAAACTCTACTGGAAAAAATAAGTGAGCAAGACAATATATTTTATTGTTATATCATGCTCACATCGAATTCTGCATGATTAATGTTCATCGGTTGAAGAAGCCGATTCTGCATCATCATCTTTATAAATAAATTTAGGCATTTCTAAGCCAAAATAGATTGCAATCAGACGTAAGGTAAAGCCAAAAATTAAAGTTGAAATAACGGTTAACTCTAGGCTTAATCCTAAATCCTGACAAACCCAGTAACAGATGACTGCCACAAAAGAGATACTCGCGTAGAGTTCACGGCGGAAAACGAATGGAACATCATTACATAAAATATCACGTAAAATACCACCAGATACTCCAGTCAACACTCCAGCTACTGCCGAGACGACAAAACCATGTCCCATTTGTAAGGCAATCTGGCAACCAATGATCGTAAAACCAATCAAGCCTAAAGCATCGAGCACCAAAAAGATGTTATGTAAATGACGCATCCATTTGGCAATAATAATCGTGACAAATGCAGCACAGCAGGTCAGAACTAAGTATTCAGGATGTTTTACCCAAGTTAAAGGATAGTGACCAAGCAATACATCTCGCACCGAACCACCACCTAAAGCAGTCACACAGGCAATCAGTACGACACCGAACCAGTCCATACTCCGTCGACCAGCAGATAATGCTCCTGTCATGGCTTCCGCAGTAATCGCAATAATATAAATAACGGTGAGTAACATCGCCCTTTCCCTCAGGCCAAACAGTGGGCGTATTTTAAGATAAACTTACAGAAATTGTGCACAGCATTGCTTAAATTTTTTTCCTGAACCACATATACAAGGTTGTTTCATGGTGACCTGCATATCGACCGTTGGGTCGAGGAAAAACCATTTTTGCTGGTGATAAACAAAATGTGAAACCTCGTGGTGAATTTGAGCTTTTTGCCCATCATGATAATGAGCCTTGAACTCAACCTGTGCATGAGTTTTATCTAATTTTTCGTTGGCGTTAACCACCTCTAAACCCAACCATTGATTTTGTTTGCTCCACTCTGCGATAGCATCTTTATCAAGAGCTGTTTGCTGACCTAAAGCAGTCGTTTGCACAATATAATCAATTTGCTGTAATGCAAAAGCGCTATAACGTGAACGCATAAGCTGCTCTGCCGTTAGTGCTTTGGCTGTGCCTAAATGTAAAGGCTCACAACATTCTATATAGCGGCCTTTTCCACATGGACAAGTTTGTTGGGTCATTTGGTGTGTCTCAAATAAAAAAATAGCTCAGAGTTGAGCTATTTTATGATGTTTCTAGACTTAAAACGTCATTTAATCTTTTGATTCATCTTGTTCGATAGAAACAATATGAACTTTCTCAATTTTATGACCTTCCATCGTAATCACTTCAAAGCGATAACCGTCTGCCTCAACAGCTTCACCATTTTCCGGTAAACGGCCTAAATGGAATAACAAGTAGCCCGATAAAGTTGAATACTGTTCACTTTCGTCAACGAGATCACGACCTAATAAAAGTGATACATGGCGAATATCAGTTGAACCTTCAAGCATTAATGAACCATCTGCCAAGCTTTCAGCAGCAGCGTCTAACTCATCTTCATCAGGGAATTCACCCGCAATTGCTTCTAAGATATCAATTGGTGTTGCAATACCTTCGATTGAACCATATTCATTTAATACGATCGCCATTTGTAAAGGTGCTTGGCGTAATTGCTCCATCACCATAAGTACTTGAGCATTTTCATGCACAATCACAGGTTCACGTAGATGCTTTTGGAAATCAATTACACCTGTTTCAATAAAGTTGTTTAAAACTTTATGCGTAAGCGCAATACCCTCAATATTATCAAGTTCACCGCGTGCAACGATCAAACGAGAATGTGTCATCGACATTAAACGTTCTTTTAAAACTTCAGGTTCATCGTCTAAGTCAATCCACTCAAGTTCAGGGCGTGGAGTCATAACAGATTTTACAGGACGCTCTGATAAACCAAGCACACCTTGTACAAGCACACTGTGATAAGCACCATTTTCTTCGTCAAAAACTTCATCAGCAAAAGCTTGCGTCGCTAATACATCTTCTTTATCAGAAGATTGAGTATCTGAAGAACTACTATTTTTACTGCCTAACATACGTAAAACCGCAGAGGCAGTGCGATAACGTAAGTCTGTAGTGGTAACTAGCTTTTCCTGATTGCGACGCATGCTCTGATTGATAACTTCTACCAAAACCGAGAAGCCAATTGCAGCATATAAATAGCCCTTCGGAATATGGAAACCAAAGCCTTCCACCACCAAAGAGAAACCGATCATCATCAAGAAGCCAAGACACAGAATGACAACTGTTGGATGTTTATTGACGAAGTCCATGAGTGGTTTTGATGCCCACAACATGATTCCGACAGCAATCACAACCGCAACCATCATGACTGACAGCTCTTTCACCATACCTACAGCTGTAATCACACTGTCTAACGAGAATACAGCATCAAGCACAACAATCTGGACAATGACCATCCAGAATGCAGCATGAACCGGATTATCTTCTTTATGAAGTTGTTTTCCTTCCATCCGTTCATGCAATTCCATGGTGCCTTTAAATAATAAGAACACACCACCGAATAACAAAATCAAATCACGACCAGAGAATGGATGATCAAAAATATGGAAGAGTGGTTCAGTCAGCGTCACGACCCAAGCAATCGAGGCCAAGAGTACAAGGCGCATTCCTAACGCGAGCACCAAACCAACTATACGTGCTTTAGCTCGTTGCTCTGGCGGCAATTTCTCAGCCAAAATCGCGATAAAAACGAGGTTATCGATCCCCAATACAATTTCAAGAACGATTAAAGTTGCTAAACCCACCCAAGCAGAGGGATCAGACATCCATTCAAAGATCATTGATCCTGCTCCTGTGTTGTTTGGATTTTATCTTTATTTGGCAACACAACAGGCGCGCCTATACAAAGGGGGGAAAATGTTTTTTTAAGACAAGAAATTAAAACGGAGCGACTACAACCACTACCCATATTTGTTCATATGTTGTTAAACGAATTTTTAGTATAGGCAAGATTTAACATAAATTCATCATTTTTATTTGTTCATGACCAGCATTCACCAAACCCATACAAAACATGAATCTTTCTTATAAATCTGCTTATAAAGTTGTCATATCTTTTGCTTACTGTAGACAAGAAATATGAACGTGATAAGGTAAAAATAAAACAATGAATAGCGTATTAACAATGGCAGTAAATGATTCACCAATAACAGCTGTAAAAACAAAACAACCTCTTATTGCATTATATTGTGGTTCACGTGCAGGAAATAACCCAATCTACCGAGAAAAAGCAATTGAACTTGCTCATGGAATCGCTGAACAAGGCTTTGGATTAGTCTATGGCGGTGCCAGTATCGGTTTAATGGGACAAGTCGCAGAGAGCGTTCTCGCAAACGGCGGAGAAGCTGTCGGTGTGATCCCTGAATTTATGCTTGATTATGAAGTCGCTCATGCAGGCCTAACTGAATTACATGTCGTAGAAACCATGCATGAACGTAAAGCCATGATGGCAGAACGTGCAAGTGCATTTATTGCGTTGCCGGGTGGTTTAGGAACATTTGAAGAAATATTGGAAATAGCCACTTGGGGCCAACTCAACCAACATCAAAAGCCCATGATTTTATATAACGTAAATGGCTTTTATAACGCTCTTATTGCTCAATTAGATCATGCAGTTCAAGAAGGTTTCCTTCCCCTTCAACATCGAGCTAAATTAATTGTATGTGATGATGTTAACCAAATTTATAACGTCATTAAAAACTTAAAAATGCCAAAAAGATTTGTTGTCTAGTTGTTCCCCTACTCTACTTAAAAAAGCGGTTCTGCCGCTTTTTTTGTTTTAACTATTTTCACCTCTGCCTTCAAAAGAACTTAGATTTAGTAAAGGGGTATTCAACATTGGCTTACTTCTTTTAAATTCAATTTGTTTTACACTAGACCAAAACGTTAATTTTCAAATGTTATGAATGCCACGCCGACTCACCAAGCCTTGCAACCCGAATATCGACTACTCGTTCTTTTGGTTTCTATTGGCTTTTTTATGCAGGCCTTGGACACAACCATTGTAAATACCGCGATTCCTGCAATGGCTCATCATCTAAATGAAGATCCTTTACGCATGCACAGTGTAGTGGTGGCCTATGTATTATCGGTTGCTGCCTGTATTCCTCTAAGTGGATGGTTAGCAGACCGCTTTGGTGTTAGAAATATTTTCTTGTCGGCAATCGTAATTTTTACTCTGGCTTCTTTAGGTTGTGGTCTTTCTCAGAGTCTCAATGAGCTGTTATTTTTCCGGGTCATCCAAGGCATAGGCGGCGCCTTACTACTTCCTGTTGGCCGATTATCACTTTTAAAAATTATTCCTCGAACTCAGTTCTTAGCTGCGATGAGCTTAATGAGCCTTGCGGGTTTACTCGGGCCTTTGGCTGGTCCAACTTTGGGCGGATGGTTGGTTGAAGTTGCAACTTGGCATTGGATTTTCCTGATTAATATTCCTATGGGCATACTTGGCATACTAATGACACTAAAAGTCATGCCAAATGTAAAAGAACCCTCAGTCAAAACATTTGATTTGGGTGGCTTCATCTTATTAGTCGTGGCCATGATTGGCTGGTCTTTAGGGATCGAACATCTAGCCTCACCTGAATATTCAAAATGGTTTAGTATTTCGCTATTAGTCGTCGGAATAATCGCAACACTATGGTATGCCTACCATTCACATACTCATCAAAATGCATTATTTCGTAGCCGACTCTTTAGAAACAAAATTTACGCAATTGGTATTTTAGGTAATTTCTTTGCTCGCTTTGGTGGTAATGCTTTGCCTTTTGTTTTACCACTCATGCTACAAGTTGCTTTTGGTTTTGAACCCTTTATTGCAGGTTTAATGATGATTCCCTTGGTCTTGGGCTCATTATTTTCAAAGCCAATTGTCAGACCTATTATTCAAAAAATTGGCTATCGACGTTTTTTACTCATTAACACAACATTAGTTGGGCTATGTATTGCCTCTTTTGCAATCATGACCGTCGATACTCCAACTTGGTTTAGAGCCTTGCACTTTTTCTTGTTTGGCACATTAAATTCACTGCAATTTGTTGGCATGAATACATTAACCTTGAAAGACTTGCCTCAACAAGATGCTAGTAGCGGTAATAGTTTCTTGTCGATGATCATGATGCTATCAATGAGTATTGGCGTGGCACTGGCAGGTACACTCATCAATATCTTTACTCATTATTATGGCCCAGCTCATGTAACCACTGCATTCCATGTCACTTTAATTTGCCTCGGTTGTATCAATGTCATTACTGCTTTTATTTTCTGGCAAATTCCAAAGGATACGTCTGTATAAGCGGTTGCATTTTTAGCATGGTTTCTCTCTTGTGAATCACGCTATGATGTCGACTTCAAATTTTAATGAGTTTTGAATGAGCAAACTGGCTAAAACTTTTTTCACATCACGGCACAATACCCTAATCGGAATTGGCTTAGCTTGTGTTATGGGAGTCTTAGCTTATTTTGGTTTGTTCTATCAACAAAAAGCTGTTGCGCAGGATTATCCGGTGCAAGGGTTCGATGTTTCTCATCATCAAGGTGATATTAACTGGAAAAAAATATCACCGGAAAAATTCCAATTCGTCTATTTAAAAGCGACTGAAGGCGGCGATTACAAAGATTCAAAATTTCAGGAAAACTGGCTCAAGGCACGTGAACATGGTTTTCATGTAGGCGCTTATCACTTTTATCGTCTATGCCGTGATGGTAAAACGCAAGCGGATAACTTTATTGCGACTGTACCCAACAAAGCCGATGCCCTTCCTCCTGTTATCGATCTAGAATATGACGGTAACTGTATTAATGCGCACACCAAAGAACAATTACTTAAAGAAATAGGCATCATGCATGATCGCTTAAAACAGCATTATGGCAAACAGCCTGTTTTTTATATTTCCAAAACTTTTTACCACATTGTATTAATAGGAAGTTTTCCTAATACACCGCTGTGGGTCAGAGATTACGAAGGAAAACCTGAGCTGAAAGACAAAAGAAAATGGCTCTTTTGGCAGCATAGTAATCAAGGTAAAATTGAAGGCATGACAAAACCAGTAGACTTAAATGTTTATGAGGGTTCAGTCAAGGAATGGCATCAATTTTTACAGCAGCAAGGCATCGTGAAAGCACAATAATATGCGCAAAATCATTCATATTGATATGGATGCCTTCTATGCATCAGTCGAATTGCGAGAGCGTCCTGATCTAAAGCATCTTCCCGTCGTTATTTCTTCGCATCATCCGCGAGCTGTGATTGCTGCTGCCTCCTACCCTGCCCGTGAATTTGGTTTGCGTTCTGCCATGTCGATGAGTCAGGCAAGAAAACTATGTCCTCAAGTTGTCATTATTGAACCAAATTTTGAAAAATACCGTATGGTCTCCGCTCAAATTCACTCGATCTTTCAGCAATATACGCTACTTATTGAGCCTTTATCTTTAGATGAAGCTTATTTGGATGTCACTGAAAATTTAAAACAAATTGCGAGTGCAACTGAAGTTGCTATGCACATTCGAGAAGATATTTTTAGATTAACTGGGCTTACTGCATCGGCTGGTGTAGCACCAAATAAGTTTTTGGCAAAAATTGCTTCGGATTGGAACAAACCTAATGGTTTATGTGTAATCAAACCTTCGCAAGTTGCTACTTTTATTCAAGACCTTCCACTTAAAAAGATTCCTGGTGTGGGCAAAGTCACCCAGGAAAAATTGCAGCAGCTTCAGCTACATACGCTGGGTGATTTACAGAAAATTGAAGAAGCTGTTTTGGTTCACCACTTTGGTAAGTATGGACAACAACTCTATCTATATGCTCAGGGCATTGACCATAAACCCGTTCAAGCTGAAAGAGCTCGCCAACAAATTTCGAAAGAAACAACTTTTGACAGTGATTTTACTTTGGCTCAATGTCAGCCCTATTGGCATGGATTAGCTGAAAAAGTGTGGCAAACACTAGAGAAAAAACAGCTCAATGCACGTGGTGTCAATATTAAGCTTAAACTTAAGAATTTTCAGACTTTACAACATAGTAAAAGCTTTAAAAGACCGATCCAGTCGCTACAGGACTTAATCCAAGTTTTATTTTTATTATTAAATGAAATGCAGATTCCCGAACATTTCCAGTTTCGCCTGATTGGTATAGGCGTTTATCAATTACAGACCCAAGCGGATGACTTCCAGCTTAACCTCTGGTAATTGACTACTTTTCACTCAAAAGAGCAACTTTTAAACAAAATAGACTCCCTTTTACTGAAACTTTAGAGTAACCTAATCCACGCATATTCATTACCCATGTATTTGCAACATGCCAAAGCAACCTTTACTTTCGGCATATCGTCCTGTGATTGGCGTGACGACCAAATCCGAATATTGCAGGGCTCTTCTGATACATGGCTTAGATATCCCTTCCTCACAATAATCTACTGAAATTCTTTTCTACTTGCTTGCACCGACCTAGCAACTCTTCATAAAATCAAAACTATTAAATAAAGCCACTTTAGAGCATTTTTATGACGGTAAAGCGTTTACACGTTACTTCACGCTACTGCGAAGTTGCGATTTCAGGTAATTTGGTACACCTAGCTGGGCAACTCGCCGATGATACAAGCGCAGATGTCACAGGGCAGACTCAACAAACTTTAGATAATATTGACCGTCTATTGGCAGAAGCTGGAACAGATAAAACCCATATCCTTTCTGTCATGATTTTCCTAAAAGATATTGAAAAAGATTATGCAGCTATGAATGCGGTTTGGGATGCATGGATTAGCGAAGGACATCCACCAGCACGTACATGTGTAGAATCAAAACTCTATGCACCAGATGTACTTGTAGAAATGACGGTTGTTGCGGTACTTCCATAATTTTTATAATTATAAATCCATGTAAAATTGAGCAATATCTTGGGTGATATTGCTCAATTTTTTAGTAATTTTAAAATTTTGAATTTCAGCATTTTATTAAGATATTCTTAAATGAGCTCTCAGATTAGTTGCGCTAATGTCGAATTTTTAAGGCTTCACAAAAGCATTTGACATTCTTTCTAGCTGGGGTGTCGCATGCAAAGTTGCTAACTCTGATTCAGAACTCAATAAATCTCTTCTTAAGTCATGATAATCAGGCACACTACTATAATGAAGCACACGATAGCCAGCCAATTGTAATAGGCGACGCTCATATTGTTGATGCGCTCGGCGTAAACCGTTTTCCCCTAGAACAACGACTACAATTACCTGATAATTTTGATCAAGCACAACAAAATCAGCTGACATATTTTGATATTTACGACGTGTATGCGCGTATTTTGTAGTTAGAAGTGCATCAAAAGATACATGCGCTAATACGGTAAATTTGGGCAAAACAGTTTGTAGTCTGGTTAAGGTCATTTGCTCATGGCTAGTTAACACTGCACGGCGCTTTAAAGCACTATCATGTTGATGCCTTCGTGACAGACTTTTCACTGCCATAACAACAACCAGAAATAATAATAAGATCGTGATTAAATAATACATGGGCCTAATCCTTTAAGTTTTTTATAATGATTTTGCTAGATCACACTTTGTTTTAATTGATAACGACACAGCCGTTTTTTAAAAGGTTCACTTAGTAATTTCACTTGTAGTTATCAAGCTTGGCTTAAATTTAGCCACCCTCACATTATTTATAATCATAGAATCAATAACAATCAAGTGCAGCTCGTCAGATTTTGGCTATTTATCATTATTCGTTACGTTTTTTGTACTTTAAATCCTCAAAAATCTCATTATACGATTTAAATAGAGTTATAAAAAACAAAACAGGCTCTATTTAAGAGCCTGTTTTATCATTATCCACGAACTTTAGATTTAGGTTTACTTTTCCCGCCAAACGGTCTTTTTTCTCCTGTTTCACGGGGAGGTAAACCATTATGTTGCGTTAGAACCTGTCCTTTTTGTGGACGCTTTTGATTCGAATGATTATTCGTTTGCTGGTTATTTCGTTTAACCGAATCACCTGCTGTAGACGAATTTTTCTTGCGAGCAGACTTATATTCCCCTTCTGTGCCTTTTGGCTGATAAGTCGGAATTAAATGCTGCTTCGAATTACCAATTAAATCTGCGCGACCCATCTCTTTTAGGGCCTCACGAAGTAATGGCCAGTTGTTTGGATCATGATAACGCAAGAATGCTTTATGCAGACGACGGCGTTTTTCACCTTTTACAATATCAACTTTTTCAGTATAGCGAGCGACTTTAGCAAGTGGGTTTTTGCCCGAATAATACATGGTTGTTGCAGTTGCCATTGGCGATGGATAGAAAGTCTGTACCTGATCGGCACGGAAACCATTCTTTTTCAACCAAATTGCAAGATGCATCATGTCATAATCTGAAGTACCCGGATGTGCTGCAATAAAGTAAGGAATTAAATATTGCTCTTTTCCTGCTTCTTTACTGAAACGGTCAAACATTTGTTTGAAACGATCATACGTACCAATACCCGGTTTCATCATTTTAGATAACGGGCCTTGCTCGGTATGTTCAGGAGCAATTTTTAAATAACCACCTACGTGGTGCTGTACTAATTCTTTGACATATTCAGGGTTGAGTACCGCAAGGTCATAACGTAAACCTGAACCAATCAGAATCTTCTTTACACCTTTAATGGCACGCGCTTTACGATAAAGCTGCACTAAAGGTGCATGATCCGTATGCAAGTTTTGACAAACACCCGGATATACACAAGAAGGTTTACGACAGTTTTTCTCAATTTCAGGATCTTTACAGTGCAAACGGTACATGTTTGCTGTTGGGCCACCTAAATCTGAAATAATACCGGTGAAGTTTGGTGCAGTATCACGGATTTTTTCAATCTCACGTAAGATCGAGTCTTCCGAACGGTTTTGAATAATACGCCCTTCATGTTCTGTAATTGAACAGAATGTACAGCCGCCAAAACAGCCACGCATAATGTTGACCGAGAATTTGATCATATCAAATGCAGGGAAACGAGCATCACCATAAGTAGGATGTGGCAAACGTGCATAAGGTAAATCAAACACATAATCCATTTCCTCTGTAGTTAGAGGAATTGGAGGCGGGTTAATCCACACATCTCGTTCACCATGGCGTTGAACGAGTGCACGAGCATTACCTGGATTAGTTTCAAGGTGCAAAATACGGTTTGCATGCGCATAAAGCACTTGATCATTTGCCACTTCTTCAAAAGAAGGCAAGCGAATAACCGCCAACTCTCGTGGTGGCAATTTGTGTTTAATCGCTTTTGACGGTGCCGGCTTTAATTGAACGATTTGAGTGTCGTCATCAAGTTTGTCGCCTTCACGCACAATCGGATTTGCAACAATCTCTTTTTGGAAATTTTGATACTGAGCTAAAGAGTTACCCTTTTCTTTTTCAACCTCACAGCCATCAATATCTTCTGTCATGACATATGGGTTAATAATTGGATCAACACGCCCAACCGTATCTACATCATTACTCGCAACTTCAACAAACTTTGCTTTTGATGCTTTGTTATGTTTATTAATAATAAATGCCGTACCACGAACATCTGTAATCTCGTGGATTTTCTCACCTTTAGCCAAACGATGCATTACATCAATAATGGCGCGCTCACCATTACCATACATCAGCAAATCAGCTTTTGAGTCCATCAAAATCGAACGACGGACTTTATCTGACCAATAATCGTAGTGTGCGATACGGCGTAAACTGCCTTCAATACCACCTAATAACACAGGTACATCAGGGAATGCTTCTCGACAACGTTGGCAATAAACTGTTGCTGCGCGGTCTGGACGTTTATTTGGTTCATTATTTGGAGAATATGCATCATCCGAACGGATTTTACGATCTGCCGTATAACGGTTAATCATCGAATCCATATTACCTGCGGTTACACCCCAAGCAATTGTTGGCTTACCTAAAACTCGGAAGCTTTCAACATTGGTCCAGTCTGGCTGCGCAATAATTCCGACACGGAAACCTTGTGCCTCAAGCACACGTCCAATCACACCTGATACAAATGATGGATGGTCAATATAAGCATCACCACAGACTAAAATAAAGTCACACGCATCCCAGCCGAGTTGGTCCATTTCTTCTCGTGACATCGGCAAAAATGGTGCGGGTTCAAAACACGACGCCCAATATTTGTCGTAATCAAACAGCGCTTTGGGCGCAGTCTGCATGGTGTAGGCAGTAGACATGGCTTGCGAATCTCGGCTAGCAGATGAAGGAGAGACATCTAAAGATGAAAGCCGATCATTTTAACATGAATTTCATTCATTTTCCCTGTTTATAAAACATGCGAAAACAACAATATAGAAATTAATTTGATTAAAGTTTATTCAATATTTTTTCTTGGAATAAATACGGCGGACCAAAATCCGCCGCAGTTTTAATTTTTATTTATAGAACTTAGAACAAAGCTTTTGGCAAACGGATCTGAATAATCTCGTTATCGTCAGCCAGTTTTGCGTTACGTCCTGTCGAACCAGGGAAGTTATTATCATTGAAAACCGTCAGCGTTGTGCCATTTTCAATAATCACATCTTCAATGGTTTCAAATGGAAAAGCAAAAACCTGTCCCGTACCAATATCCCCTGCTCTAGCTGTGCCATACAACATATTCTGGTTAGCAATTTTAATTAAATCGACTAAGTCTTCGCGGCTGACTAGCTGGCCTGACTCATTTAATTTAATACGAATTAATTTTTTATAACCTCCTAAATTATTCTGCGTGGCATCACGTTCAATAATAATACCCTCATTATTATTAAAGAGTTGGAAATCCCCAATATTGGTTGCCTTACTGTCTAACTGGAACCAATAATATTTTCCTGTATACGCTTTTTTCTTCACATCAAATTGAGAAATCAATAATTGTCTTTCCGTTTCTCGAATTGATTTAATTGGCTTTTCTATAAGAGGGTAAAGATACTGCCCATCTGGCGAAATCGCCATTCCTTCAAAACCGCCACTTTGTTGAACTAGAGGTTCTACAAAATTAATTTGTGCTTTATTAAACTGATTTTGTGGTGAACGTAATTCTTGAGTCGGATTTAACGGATTTGGCAGAGCAATCGGTGCATCTAATAACACGCCATCTGCTGAGAAATGGAGTAAATATGGACCAAATTCATCTCCAATCCAGTAGGTCCCGTCACTAGTACGCTGCATCGACTCTGGGTCAAAATCAGCACCCGTTAATAAACGCTCAGGTGTATTACCATTGATGATATTAAATGGAATTAATTTATTCGGATCACGCAGTTGGATAAAGCTTTGTACAGTAACTTGGCTCGTGCCTTTAGCTTTAGTTTTGAAATCAGGCTTTATTTTATAAATACGAAGTAAAAAGTCTGATGAATTATCTTGAGTGCCAAAACCGTTATCGGCCATTGCCATATAACTGCCATCTTCATTTTTTAATGCAGCAGAAAAGCCTTGTACAGGTTGACCTTTAAATGGAGGATAAATTCCATTTGCACCTTTCACATATGCGCCAGAGTCTGGACCAGCAGCATAAGTTTCTACAGGTAACTTAGCAAAAGAAATTAAGGTTGGTTCGGTAACGTTTTCAGTAGGTGAAGTTTGTTCGTGGTCGTTATCATCATTACATGCCGCCAATCCTAAACTGGCACAGCATAATAATACCGCTAATGTTTTTTTGCTCATGGTTTTATACATTTGGTAAAAAATTAAGCAAATTTAATCAAGCTTATATGAAATTTTTACTTCAAAAAGATGAAATCTTTATGGCAAAAATATGACAAGACTAACTATTTAATACAACCTTAAAAATTCGACTTCTTTGCTGAAAACTGATTAAAGTTTTGTTGGCTGATATTCTCCAGCAATTGCTGCTTTTAAAAATTTTTGGAAAGTTGGACATTCCATATGATTTTCAGCAGGACATACAGCAGCATGTTCTAATCCTTGGCTGATAAAATGCAATCGTTTTGCCATTTGCTCTAATTGTTCAGCTTTATCTTTTAATTTTTGCCGATCAAGCTCAGGCTTACCATCTTGTCCAAACATTGCAGCGATCTCATTTAAAGAAAAACCCGCAGCGCGACCTAAAGAGATTAATGCCAATTGATCAATTACCTTCTTGCCATATTGTCGACGTAAGCCTTGCCGCCCTATCGATTTAATTAGTCCTTTCTCTTCATAAAAGCGTAGCGTTGCAGTTGTGACTTTTGCCTTCTTAGAAACTTCACCAATATCCATAATAACCTCTTGACTTCAAGTGAACTTGAACTTGCACAATAAATTTATCACGTTTCATACGTATAAAAGCAAGGTGTAAAAATGAATACCTCTACGTTGTTCTTTCAAGCTTTATGTCTTGGTATTGGTGCAACTATATTTATGGATATCTGGCTGTTCATATTAAAGATATTCAAAATTCCGACCTTAAATTTTGCCTTCCTCGGTCGCTGGGTTGGTTGGATATTTCAAGGGAAACTTATTCATCAATCTATTGCAAAAAGCCCCTCAATTAAGCATGAGTATTTATTGGGTTGGATTGCTCACTATAGTGTTGGGATTATCTTTGCATTGAGTTTTCTTTTCATTATTGGTTCAACTTGGCTTAGCCAACCTCAGTTTTATTCAGCACTTCTATTTGGTGTAGTCACCGTCCTCATTCCATTTTTTATTATGCAACCTGCGATGGGTGGTGGCTTTGCTTCATCAAAAACACCTCATCCTTTTTTAAACTGTCTAAAAAGTTTGATGAACCATATTGTTTTTGGTTGTGGCTTATATCTCACTGCAAAACTATTTCAAATTTAAATAAAGAGGAGACTACTCATGAAAACTATTGCCATCATTTACCATAGCCGCCAAGGCCACACCCAATTTATTGCTCAGCAAATTCAAACTGGTATTTTGAGCCATAAAAATATGAAAGCAGATTTACTCAATACTGAAGATATTATCAACAGCCCAGAAATTCTCATCCAATATGACGGCTTAATTTGGGGATCCCCCACTTATTTAGGTGGTGTATCTTCCAAATTAAAACAACTCATGGATGCAACTGGTCCATTATGGAAAAAACAAAGTTTTAAAGGAAAATTAGCGGCTGGATTTACCGTTTCCTCCCTTCCTGCTGGTGATAAACAATCGACGTTAATTTCGATTTTCACCTTTTGTATGCAACACGGCATGTTATGGGTCGGTAATCCAATCATGCCTGAACAGCACAAAGGCATTCCTTATACGCAAGCAGCCAACCGTCTCGGTTCATGGTCAGGCTTAATGGCTCAAGCTGAACATGGCAGTAATGCAGATGGTTTTGATGAAGGAGATATTAAAACTGCTCAACAATTTGGAGAAAATTTTGCATTGACCTTAAATGCTTATCAAGGAATATAAGGCCATGAAAGCACAGAAACTTTTATTCCTCTTAATTTTATCAGGAATGATGTCTTTTATAGTTTCAGGTATTTCAACTTTCAAGGCTGTAGGGCTAAATCATCACTTCGTTTCATTATGGTTATCGGCTTGGATCATTGCATGGATATTAGCTTTCCCAAGTGTATTGATTTGTGCTCCTATAGCCCAGAAATTAGTCGACATCATATCTAAGAAAGTTGAAAAAAAACGACTGTAAGTTAAAACGTACAAAACTTGCGGTGATTTGCGGATATTCAGCTTTAGTATTTTTTCATAGTATATAAATCATAGAGAGACAGGATGTCTCATTGAAGAAGAATAAGAACGCAGGAAGCGGTAGTTGACAGGAGTTAACTACATAAAGCTGAATACGAAGAAACCTCGACAGGATGTCGGGGTTTTTTCATTTTAATTATACAAAATTCTTACTTTATAGATGTGCTGAGCAACAGAACTTATATTGATCCGATAAGTACGGCTGAATACCATCATTTTATTTGAAATTTGATTATTGGTTTTGTATTTTGCTTACCTCATCTTTAGCTCAAGATCATTTTGAACCATCAGAATTACACCGCCTTAGCTTCAAATTTTTTATTATTGCATTGATGACAATAATGACAGGGTGTACAAGCTTAGGACCTAACAGTGGCTCATTTTCTTGGCGCTCCAATAAACTCTCGTCTGGCTTACAAAAAGCTTATTCTGTTCCAGCGAGTACAGCCAATCGGCTATCTCCAATGATTATTCAAAGTGCTGACCAATATAATGTCCCCCCTCTTTTACTCGCAGCAGTCATCAGGCAAGAGTCTAGTTACAATAGTAATGCTCGCTCTCCTACTGGTGCTGTCGGTTTAACTCAAATTATTCCGAGTTATTGGCAACAAACTTGTGCTGGGAATTTGTATGATGAAACTACTAATATCCAATGTGGGGCTTATATCTTAAATCACTATTATCAGTCAGCTGATAGTTGGTTCAAAGCAACAGCTTATTATAATGTGGGACCGACTGGATATGAGCGAAGCTTCTGGACACGACACAAAGCAAAAAAATATGCTCGATCTGTGAAACGTCATCAGAAAAATTTAAAAAGTGCATTATAAATTCAGATCAAATAAAAAAGCCCATCTATTAATGGGCTTTTTTACATAGTTAATTTTATTCGTCAAATAAACCTTCAAATAAAACAGAAGATAAATAACGTTCTCCGCTATCAGGAAGAATAACAACTATTGTTTTACCAGCATTTTCACGACGCTCTGCAATTTTAGCTGCAGCAGCCAAGGCAGCTCCACTTGAGATACCTACCAAAATACCTTCTTGAGTTGCACAGTTTCTCGCCCATTGAATTGCTTCTTCACTACTCACTGGTAAGACTTCATCAACCAAATCTAAATCAAGATTTTTTGGAATAAAGTTTGCACCAATCCCCTGAATTTTATGGGGTGCAGGCGTAATACTTTCACCATTTTTAGTTTGAGTAATAATTGGAGACTCAGCAGGTTCAACTGCTACTGAGTACAATGGCTTATTTTGGACCTGTTCAAAATAACGAGAAATACCCGTTATCGTACCTCCAGTACCTACGCCAGCAACTAAAATATCAACCTGCCCACCTGTTGCTTGCCAAATTTCTGGGCCAGTTGTGTCCACATGAATTTGTGGATTGGCTGGATTTTCAAATTGTTGTGGCAAAAAATAAACATCTGGCTGTTCAGTTGCTAATCGTACCGCTTCATCAACCGCCCCTTTCATCCCTTTCGCCGGTTCAGTTAGAACTAAATTAGCACCTAAAGCTTTTAATACTTTTCTACGTTCAAGACTCATGCTGGCTGGCATAGTCAAAGTAATTGCATACCCCTTCGCTGCCGCAACAAAAGCCAATGCAATCCCTGTATTACCACTAGTTGGTTCAACTATATGCATGCCTTCTTTCAACACACCTCTTTTTTCTGCATCTGCAATAAGTGCAGCCCCAATACGGCATTTCACAGAAAAGGCAGGATTACGACTTTCTACTTTCGCTAATACAGTTGCACCAGTTTTAATTAAACGGTTGATGCGAACTAAAGGAGTATTACCAATAGCTTCTGCATTATTTGTATAAACTGCAATACCTAAATTATTGGGTGTTGGGAATTGTTGATCGGTAGACATGTTATATCCTTATTAGACTTGATATGAATTTCTTCCATTATAATCATATAAAGAATTGACGATACAAATTCCCCCAATAAAAAAACACCCCCATTCATTGGAACGGGGGTGTTTAGAATAATGAGCTGGCGATGACTTACTCTCACATGGGTAACCCCACACTACCATCAGCGCTAAGAGGTTTCACTTCTGAGTTCGGGAAGGGATCAGGTGGTTCACTCTTGCTATGGTCGCCAGCACAACTGGTATGGATACTTGCTTCGTTTTATTCACTGTGTGATACGTTGCGTTTTCCAAATCTTTACAGATGGGCTGATTGAATCTTACTTTATTTGTTCATTTTAGCTAGTAGTATAACTAAATCAAGTTGCTTTGCATGTTTATGAATCGATTGATGCTTCATATACAACTGCTTGGGTGTTGTATAGTCAAGCCTCACGAGCAATTAGTATTGGTCAGCTTCACATATCACTATGCTTCCACATCCAACCTATCAACGTCCTAGTCTCGAACGGCTCTTTAGAGGAATAAATTCCTAGGGAAATCTTATCTTGAGGTAGGCTTCCCGCTTAGATGCTTTCAGCGGTTATCCCTTCCGAACATAGCTACCCGGCGATGCGACTGGCGTCACAACCGGTACACCAGAGGTTCGTCCACTCTGGTCCTCTCGTACTAGGAGCAGATCCTCTCAAATTTCCAGCGCCCACGGTAGATAGGGACCGAACTGTCTCACGACGTTCTAAACCCAGCTCGCGTACCTCTTTAAATGGCGAACAGCCATACCCTTGGGACCTGCTTCAGCCCCAGGATGAGATGAGCCGACATCGAGGTGCCAAACACCGCCGTCGATATGAACTCTTGGGCGGTATCAGCCTGTTATCCCCAGAGTACCTTTTATCCGTTGAGCGATGGCCCTTCCATACAGAACCACCGGATCACTAAGACCTACTTTCGTACCTGCTCGACTTGTGGGTCTCGCAGTTAAGCGCGCTTTTGCCTTTATACTCTACGCGTGATTTCCGACCACGCTGAGCGCACCTTCGTACTCCTCCGTTACTCTTTAGGAGGAGACCGCCCCAGTCAAACTACCCACCAGACACGGTCCTCGTCCCGGATAACGGGACAGAGTTAGAACCTCAACATTACCAGGGTGGTATTTCAAGGACGGCTCCATTGGAACTAGCGTTCCAACTTCAAAGCCTCCCACCTATCCTACACAAGTAAGGTCAAAGTTCAGTGTCAAGCTGCAGTAAAGGTTCACGGGGTCTTTCCGTCTAGCCGCGGGTACACTGCATCTTCACAGCGATTTCGATTTCACTGAGCCTCTGCTGGAGACAGCGCCGCCATCATTATGCCATTCGTGCAGGTCGGAACTTACCCGACAAGGAATTTCGCTACCTTAGGACCGTTATAGTTACGGCCGCCGTTTACTGGGGCTTCGATCAAGAGCTTCGCTTACGCTAACCCCATCAATTAACCTTCCAGCACCGGGCAGGCATCACACCCTATACGTCCACTTTCGTGTTTGCAGAGTGCTATGTTTTTAATAAACAGTTGCAGCGGCCTGGTTTCTGCGGCTGTCGTCAGCTCAGGAAGCAAGTTCCATCACCAACAACAGCGTACCTTCTCCCGAAGTTACGGTACCATTTTGCCTAGTTCCTTCAGCAGAGTTCTCTCAAGCGCCTTGGTCTACTCGACCTGACCACCTGTGTCGGTTTCGGGTACGATTCCTGTGTAACTGAAGCTTAGAGACTTTTCCTGGAAGCATGGTATCAGCCACTTCACTGTACAAGTACAGCTTGCTATCGGATCTCAGTATAGAGTACCCCGGATTTGCCTAAGATACATACCTACATCCTTCCACCTGGACAACCAACGCCAGGCTGACTTAACCTTCTCCGTCCTCTCATCGCATTACACAGAAGTATTGGAATATTAACCAATTTCCCATCGACTACGCCTTTCGGCCTCGCCTTAGGGGTCGACTCACCCAGCCCCGATTAACGTTGGACTGGAACCCTTGGTCTTTCGGCGAACGGGTTTTTCACCCGTTTTGTCGTTACTCACGTCAGCATTCGCACTTCTGATACCTCCAGCATACTTCTCAATACACCTTCATCGGCTTACAGAACGCTCCCCTACCACTTGACTAATGTCAAATCCGCAGCTTCGGCACATAGTTTTAGCCCCGTTACATCTTCCGCGCAGGCCGACTCGACTAGTGAGCTATTACGCTTTCTTTAAAGGGTGGCTGCTTCTAAGCCAACCTCCTAGCTGTCTATGCCTTCCCACATCGTTTCCCACTTAACTATGATTTTGGGGCCTTAGCTGGCGGTCTGGATTGTTTTCCTCTTGACTACGGACGTTAGCACCCGCAGTCTGTCTCCCGGATAGTACTCATAGGTATTCGGAGTTTGCATCGGTTTGGTAAGTCGGGATGACCCCCTAGCCGAAACAGTGCTCTACCCCCTATGGTATTCGTCCGAGGCGCTACCTAAATAGCTTTCGGGGAGAACCAGCTATCACCAGGCTTGATTAGCCTTTCACCCCTATCCACAAGTCATCCCCTGGCTTTTCAACGACAGTGGGTTCGGTCCTCCAGTTAGTGTTACCCAACCTTCAACCTGCTCATGGATAGATCGCCTGGTTTCGGGTCTATACCCAGCAACTAAACGCCCTATTAAGACTCGGTTTCCCTACGGCTCCCCTATACGGTTAACCTTGCTACTGAATATAAGTCGCTGACCCATTATACAAAAGGTACGCAGTCACACCACGAAGGTGCTCCCACTGCTTGTATGCATGCGGTTTCAGGATCTATTTCACTCCCCTCACAGGGGTTCTTTTCGCCTTTCCCTCACGGTACTGGTTCACTATCGGTCAGTCAGGAGTATTTAGCCTTGGAGGATGGTCCCCCCATATTCAGACAAGGTTTCACGTGCCTCGCCCTACTCGTCATCATTATGTGTGCCCTTTCGTGTACGGGAATATCACCCTCTACGTTCGCACTTCCCAGAGCGTTCCACTAAAACACACATAACTTAATGGGCTGATCCCCGTTCGCTCGCCGCTACTGAGGGAATCTCAATTGATTTCTTTTCCTAAGGGTACTGAGATGTTTCACTTCCCCTCGTTCGCCTTGCAACACTATGTATTCATGTTGCAATACCTACCTTAAAGTAGGTGGGTTTCCCCATTCAGAAATCTCCGGATCAAAGGATATTTGCCGCCTCCCCGGAGCTTTTCGCAGGCTATCACGTCTTTCATCGCCTCTGACTGCCAAGGCATCCACCACATGCACTTAATTACTTGACTATACAACCCCAAACAGTCGTCAACACCTACAAGTGAGTGTTGTCCGTGCGATTCTTCATCACTACTATCTGTTGCCTGTGTACTTAAACACTGTACAGCTTCAATCTAAATTCATATACCAAAACGCTTGATTCAGTTAATTTGCTAGTTCTCAATTAACTCTAAGATCAGAATTACTTCTTCTCTCTTTGTTATTGAGTGAACAATTTATTTCAGACTCAATTTTGCCAATCTGTTAATGAATAAACACGCCTTCGTCAGGTCATGCTTAATACCGTGATACTTAAATCACAGAAGTTAATAAACCAAGACCGAAATCTCTATTTACTAATTTCTGTAATCCGAACTTCTCTTAAGTTCTGGTGGAGACTAGGAGAGTCGAACTCCTGACCTCCTGCGTGCAAAGCAGGCGCTCTACCAACTAAGCTAAGTCCCCAGCTTACATCATCAGTCATGTATCTTTTATCTATAACTTCAACCAGTCAAAGTCATGGTGGGTCTGACAAGACTTGAACTTGTGACCCCACGCTTATCAAGCGTGTG